>JANYDR010000168.1 GCA_025363495.1 Cyclobacteriaceae bacterium
TGAAGGATCTAAGGCCAATTAGGTATTGAAATACTTGATTTTTCGCGCGGTAGCGGTATTCACATTGTTAAAAGCAGGCTGGAACGTTTAAATTGCGTTTCATTCAAGGTCAGGGGAATTACTTTTTCACTTTAATCTTCGCATGCGGCAGGTCGGGTCCGAATTCGTAACAACGGTTTCTATTTTCTTCGCCGACCTCGGTCCGTCGGGACAATACGTGTACTTGTTGGCTCAACTGATTTTGTTTTATGCTCTTATTGCGCTCGCATTTCTTTCGTTCTTTGAAAAAAGTGACGATGAGAAATTTAACAAAAAAAAGAAAGTCCTCACGATACTACAGTCAAATGGACTTTTCACAACTATTCTTTTCGCGTTCGTAATCCTTAGCAGATTTCCACTCTCCACTTATGGATATCAAAATCCAGATGAGGGTGTTTGGATAGCGTGCTTTAAAGTTTTGGAACAAGATCCGCGCCCGTGGATCGCGGCAGACACTGCCACTAGTGGGCCGTTGGTGCTGCTACCGCTTCTCTTTCTAAAGTTGCTGCAATTGCCCATTGACTTCGGATCGATCAAGTTGGCCGCCGGCATAACCATGGCGATTACACTTGTCTTTACTTTTCTTACGTATTGCAATGTTGCGGGAAAAACACTGGCAAGAATCATAATCATACCCGCGACATTGGCACTCTCGCTTACCACGTATTGGGATTTTATAACGTATAACGGCGAGCACATTCCGCTGCTTTTCCTAAGCATCTCATTATTTATTCTCAGCGGAATTCTTAATGGCGCTGATAAAGAAATCAAACCATTTTTAATAATCGGGTTTCTGCTTGGAATGATCCCTTTTGCCAAATTACAAGGAGCGCCCATTGCAGTTTGCGTTGCTGTCGCGTCTTTTATTTTTCTGATCATGAGAAAATACACACTCAGTCAAAAAATCTTCTTTGTACTGTCAGGTCTAACGCCCATGGCGCTGATCTTCTTCTGGATGACAATTGTAGGGGGAATGCGTAATTTCTGGGATTCCTATATTCTTTATAATCTAAGCTATTCCACGAGCGAAACTTCGTTGGGCATTACTTTGGTCGACAAAATTGTACTTGCCTGGAAAATGCTATTTGAAACGGCTGACCTCACATTCTATTTTGTTTCAAACTTCATCATCTGTTTCTTCTGCGTACTTTTTATTGACTATAGCTCTCTTCTTAAAGAGAAGAAGAATCTTTACTTATTCTTATTTGCTGTTTTGTATTTCCTCAGCTCATTATATTGTATTGGTCAACCTTATCGCGTCTTCACTCACTATACTTATTTTTCATACTTCACCATTAACTTATTGGCGTTAATCCTGCTGTCTGTTTTTCTTCAAAAGCCCCTGCTTTCAACCAATCATTTGGATTACCTGAAACCAATAATCTGTAGCGTATTGCTACTTGTGTCCATCCTTCATTTTCATCAGCGATTTGTTTTTAATCCCAATTATAATACTTACGCTGAGCTCCGCAAAGGAGGCTATTCTTCCATGTCGAATGTCATCAAGAAAATAAATGAATTCAGTGTGGCAGGCGATAAGATAGCAATATGGGGATGGAATAACACCTTTTATGGGGACACCGATCTTATAATGGCAACCCGCTATACCGATACTTCGGGGATTCTATTACCAAACAGCCATCAGGAATACTTTCTGAATGCTTACCTAGAAGACCTTAACAAAAACAGGCCGAAAATATTTCTTGATGCCATTACTTATAGTTCGATAAGATTCGCTGATCGGCAAGAATACGGATTTGATAAATTTCCGAGAGTAAAAAGCTTTATTGATTCCAATTATAGAAAGATGGCAGAAGTTGACGGCTACCACGTCTACGTTCGTCAATAGATCGCATCAATTACAAGATCTATCTTTCTATGTACGAATCAGAAAATGAATACACCCCATTATTTTCTCCGATTTTCTTCAAATAAATCCCGATCTGATACTCTCCTCTGGCAAGCTTGCGCTTTCCAATCGTTGTTTCAAATCCACTGTCGTCAAGATCATTGTTCTTTTTAAAATAACCAGATACATCTGGACGAAAAACACTTCGGGATGGGCTTTTGAAAATTGTACCATCCTCAGACCTAAGCAAGATGCTTATTTCGTACTCACTTGCTTTTGTGTTTTCTACGAACGCCCAACCCGAGATCTTCGCTGCGCTGAATGAATCCTCGACTTTATTAATATCAAATTTCACATCGCCCTCCTTCGCACCCTCTTCAAGGGGTTCAACATTAAAGCGTTCAGGAAATCCAATGCTTATTTTATTAACAAATTTATAGCCCGTTTCTTTGGTTGTCGCATTAGTTATATAAAATCCCATACGATAAACACCTATTGTCATTGAGGTTACGTCGAAGTTTCCCTGAAAACCAGTACTGTCCAACAGCGGGTTTTTGAAATAAGAGGAAACATCTTTTCGAATTACCCGATTAGCTTTTCCAACGTAAATGGTTCCATCTTTCGCTTCAAGAATTAGCTTAATCGAATCAAATGAAGAAGTTTTTTTATTTTGGAGAAAGGCCCAGCCGGATAGTACCAACAATTTTTCGTTACTGTTTATGCTTTCAACAGATTGCACCAAATCTCCCTCATGATCATTTTCTTTAAATTCAAATTTCTCAAATGGCACGCCTGCCCGATACTTCCCCCGGTTGTCAACGATGCTTCCCTGGAAAATAGCCTTTCCGATTATCTTATCCTTATCAAGAAAAACGATACCAACGCGATAAAGTGAAGTGTCGAGAAATGTGCGATAAAAAATAAAATTAAAACCAGCCGAATCAGTCGCATTCTTCCCAAAAACATCTTTTACGTCCGGACGATGGATCCGGCTCTTAATCGGAAACATAGCATAATGATCTTTCGATTCCAGCAGCAGCGCGGGAGTCAAGCGTCGATCTCTCAACAGTGAGTCATTAACAAATGCCCAGCCGAATCCATCTATCCTATTCTTATCAATTGTAAGATTTTCAATATTCATACGCACATTGTCAGGCACTTTCAGATCGCTGCTCTGAACCACGATAGGCTTATGACTCTCATCCAATGTACTTTTGGTTCTCTCAAACTTGAGCTTATCAACTGTAACGGCTATATGCTGGTTGAACGCCCACGATGACTTCGAAGAAAACTGAACAGTCTTCACATTCATATTCAGCATACCAAAATAATCGATCAATAACGCATAATCTGTGGAGCTTCCAGGGTGAGCATACTTGTTAATGACTATACCAGCTTCACAAAGGGACCGGTTGCATTTGAAGGTTTTTACTGTGTTATTGGTGAGGGTAAACGTTATTTCAAGCTCGGGCGCCCAAAAAAGCAAGCTGAATATCTTTCCTACGATCGAATAATCAACATAAGCGTAGGCGAGTTGAATCTCATCCGTCACAGGCAACGATATCACCTCATTGAAGTCAAATTTATCATCCATTAATAGTTCTGACTGGAATTGTATAGGCTTCTCAAGCCTCTCCAGTAGAACATCTTCGCCATTTCCCGATATTAATTTACTCCGATAGGTTTTTAGTAACTCGATTTTAGTTTGCGGTTCGTCAAATAATGTATAACGATTATCGATCGAGCTTGAATTGAATAAAATAAAATCCGGTCCCTCTTGCGCCAGAAATTGGGCATTGAGTTTATCAAGTTTTGTTGTATTCGCAAGATATGAAATTGGAACTGGCCTAGGTGTGTAGTTTAGACCATCCTTAAATTGAGACGCAGTACCTGGAATTACGTCCACCGACCCCTCTGCTATTGCGTCAACTATTTCATCCGATTTGGAAACGTACACTATATCCCCTTCTGGTAAAGGTACGTTAACCGCTGAATAAGATCCAGCGTGCAGATATTCAGGCACGAACGTAGCGGATCGAAGAAGCAACAGGGTACGATCGGATATATTTTCCCTCTTAAACGTTACCACCAAAACCAAGAGAACTATGGGCAGCAAAGAATAGTAAAACATTTTCTCTACTTCAATCTTTGAAAAGAAAACCAGGAGTCCCGCAAGAAGAATTATAAAGTCGAAATATTGCGTAGAATTTATTCTTATAAAGGTCACCTTAAAAAGAATAAATGCGAGTAACACAACTATGCAATACAAAAATAGTGTCTGCTTGTGCGAAATGATTTTTTTAAAAAAGATAAAGAATGGAAGTATTAGTAAAATGAAACAAGCGATCCCTATGATAAGATCTACTCGTTGAAAATTCTCCACCCGAGGCTGATACATTGAGTTCTGATATCCACTAATAAACGATAGACCGTTAGACCAGTATGCGAAAAAGTCAACATTGAATAGGTAACATAATAAAAAAATGAGCAATAGGTAAACAGCATAAACAAGAGAAGACTGTTTATAGCTTAAGATTCCGCTTAGTGTGATGTGAATTAAAAATGCCGGGAATAAAAAAAATGCGAGTGAACCTGTACTGAACTTAATAAGAAAAGTTATTGGCAAAATTAAAATTACTATCGCCAGTAGTAAATGATTCTTGGATTCAATGTACTCAAACAATAGGAAGACTGAAATCCAAAGCAGCATGATTGGCACATTCCCATGCATAACAACCAGTACGGAAAAAAGTATCCGTACCACGATCCCCCAATCTTTTCTGGTTAATAAGACAAATAGAATGAATGTCAAATTCGCAAAGACAAACAAGTCAAAAAACAACAAAAGGTAAGGTGAGGTATTTATTGGAAGGCGTGTGGCTAATGCTCCCAGGGGACCGTAGTCAAGGATGAAGTCCTTTCCGAAGATTACTTTATTTTTGATCGCCGACCCAAGTTCTAGCGAACCAACCAAATCCTTGCCAACTGGACTGGTGTTAAAAAAGCACAGGATAAAAAAACCTGAGATTATGAAACTTAACGATAGTAGAAGGAAGTTTTTAAGGGTCATTGTCTGTACATGTGGACGCAATATAACATAGCCATTAATAGCTTTTTTTGTTCAATTTAGATAAATCTTAAGTTAAGTTTGATATTCGTTACTCCACTCCGCTCCGCTCATGAAAATTGCCATTGACTGCCGGTCGCTTAGAAAAAGGCCGGCGGGAGTACCAAATTTCCTCATTCCTGTGATAAATTCCCTTGCAATTCACAAAAAAGATTGGACTATTTACCTCCTATCGAATGAAGATTTCGACCCCCAGGCCGAAGCTCGTATGAAGCGCTCACCAAATGTTATTAAGGTCATAACTCCAACTTGGATTTTCCCGAATGTTGCGTTTGTCTGGTATCTTTTCAAGATGCCATTTATGATACGAAGAATTGGCATTAACATCTTCTATTCGCCCATTCCCAATCTTCCACTATGGTTGCCTAAAAAAATTCGCACAATAATTTCTGTGCATGACATGGTTTATAAGCAATTTCCGGAGACCATGTCGAAAGCAAACCTTCTGATAAACCGTCTCTTGCATGATCGATCGATAAACAGGGCGGATTCCATCTGGTCCGTCTCCAATTTTACGAAGCATGAAATTGAATCACGGTTTCCGGAGCGGCATTGTAAAAATATTTTTGTTGGTTCGTCTGTCGACAAAAACCTATTTCACACGCATCCTTTGTCATTGCTGGGGGGGGGATTATCAGAGAAGTACGGTCTAAAACAGCGGTTCATTCATTTTGTTGGCACCCTTGAGCCACGAAAGAATTTGCCTTTCCTAATTTCGTTAAGGCCTGAACTTGCTAAGCAAGACTATTCGCTCTTGATCGTTGGAGCTCAAGGGTGGGGGGAAGACAAAGATGTTATCTCCCGCATCCCTGAGGCTATATTTCAGCAATCTGTAAAATTTTCAGGATTCATATCGACTGAAGAATTGGTAAATCTATACTGTGCTGCCGATGTCTACGTGTCAACCGCCCTCAACGAAGGATTTGGTCTTCCTCAACTCGAAGCCATGTGCTGCGGATGTCCTGTTGTGTCACCTCACAATTCAGCTATGATCGAAATAGTAGAAGGTGCCGGAGAAACTGTTAAAGGCTGGGATAAAAAAGAATGGGTCGATACAATACTAAAAGTAAGTAGCAACCGCCAATATTATATCTCAAGGGGATTTCAGCGGGCGGAAGCTTACGACTGGAACCGAGTAATTGAGGGACTAGTTCATTACTTAGCCGGGACCTAAAATGGATCTCCAATGTCAGACATCAGAGGTAATAAAAGATCTTTGGGCGCTAGGGAAAGCTGATCTTGTCCAAGTCCCCATTCAACCCTAACTGTGGGATCATTGTATCGCAGGCCTCCTTCGGATTCTGGATTATAAAACTCATCACATTTATACAAAACATGAGCATGCTCACTTAATACTAAAAATCCATGCGCAAAGCCCGCCGGAATCAGCAATTGCTTTTTATTTTCTGATGAAAGTTCAATTGATAAATATTTCCCAAAAGTTGAATGCCCTTTTCTTAGATCCACTACTATGTCCTGAATTGTTCCGGACAAAACCCTGATCAATTTCATTTGTGCAAAGGGTGGACGCTGAAAATGCAAACCTCTCAAGACGCCTTTTTTTGAAAAGGATTGATTGTCCTGAACAAAATCAAAGTCTATTCCTGCCTTATGAAATTCATTCTTATTGTATGACTCGAAAAAATAACCCCTTGCATCCTCAAATACCCGGGGCTCAATTATTAGGAGGCCTTCAAAAGGTGTTTTTGTTACCTTCATTTTACTAGTGTCTTCTTAGTTGATATACGGTCTCAATGGAGGGCATAGCATCCTGGATTCCGAAACCCTTTCCAGCCAGGATCTGATCGTAGCATCTCGTATGCAAATCTGCAAATCCATCACTGAATTCAATTTCTCTGCCCTCAATCTGCAAAGAACGAAATGTTCGCTTGCCTCTGGCAGCTACTTCTGCCGGTAGATGATCGGCATTGATACTTAACGACCATTGAACTGTTGCTCTTTCAAGATGCAGGGTGCCGGAAGCATGATCATCTTCAATAACTTCAACTGCATTTTTGGAAGGCTTTCCAAAAATCCACAATAGCATATCAAAAAAATGGACGCCAATATTTGTAGCAATGCCACCCGACTTAGCCTCCTCACCTTTCCAACTATGGTGATACCAACTGCCTCTTGAAGTAATGTAGGTAAGGTTTACATTAAAATGTTTCTCCCTGGGAAAATTATCAATCTCCTTTTTCAAAGCCTGAATGGCAGGATGCAACCTCAATTGAAGAATGGTGTATACTTTTTTTCCCGTCTCCTTCTCCATTTCTGCAAGGGCTTCCAGGTTCCATGGATTAAGCACTAACGGTTTTTCACAAACAGCATCGGCCTGGTGGCGCAAAGCAAATCGAATATGTGAGTCGTGCAGATAATTGGGTGAACAGATTGTAACGTAGTCAATTTTTTGTCCCTGACGCCTCAATTTTTCAAGATGACGATCGAATCTTTCGAATTCAGTAAAAAAATCTGCTTTGGGAAAATACGAGTCCATGATACCTACGCTATCAAACTTATCAAGCGCGGCCACCAGGTTGTTACCCGTATCTTTAATTGCCTGCAAATGCCTCGGAGCTATAAATCCAGCAACTCCTATCAGTGCGAAGTTCTTCATAGTTTCCTCACTTGACCGTTATTCAATTCATACTCTTCCTTACTCTCAATGCATACTGCACGGCCCTTGATATCAAATTTTAATTGATGACCGAACTCACTCATCCAACCCTTCTGTCGGCCAGGATTTCCAACGATCAAGGCATAATCCGACACATCCTTTGTTACTACCGTGCCTGCCCCGATAAATGCAAAACGTCCTATCGTATGACCACAGACGATAGTCGCGTTTGCCCCAATCGATGCTCCATTTTTTACCAGTGTCTTTTCATACTGACCCTTGCGATTAATAGCACTTCTGGGATTTGTTACGTTAGTGAATACCATTGAAGGCCCAAGGAAAACATCATTCTCACAAATTACTCCTGTATAAATAGACACGTTGTTCTGTACTTTCACATTGTCTCCAAGGATCACTTCGGGAGATATAACTACGTTTTGCCCAATGTTACAGTTTTTTCCTATTACACAATCAGGCATGATGTGCGAAAAATGCCAGATTTTTGTGCCCTCCCCTATTACACTACCCGCATCTATCACGGCAGTCTCATGCGCAAAGTAGGGCCGGGATTCATTCATGAATTAATGAAGCTTTTAATTGCGTCGCAAATATAAGACAACTGCTCATTATCCATTTCTGTATGAATTGGTAGGGAAAGTACTGTGGTCGATAACTTCTCTGATACAGGAAAAGATCCTGGTCCAATATTCTCCCTTCGGTAGGCCTTCTGCAAATGCAACGGCACCGGATAATAAATCATAGTTGGGATATTCTTCTCTTGCAGATAGGATTTAAGGTTATCTCTGTCTATGTCATTTACAACAATAGTGTATTGATGAAAAACATGAGTCGAATATGAAACACGAAAAGGAGTCCTCAAAGATTGTATCCCATTTAAATTGGAATCGTAGTAATCGGCCACCGCCCTTCGCTTACCAGCGTACTCATCAAGGTAATTCAACTTCACATTAAGGATGGCCGCCTGAAGCGTATCAAGACGGCTGTTTACTCCAATCACATCGTGATGATATTTTTTCTTTTGACCGTGATTGGCAATCATTCTGATTTTTTCGGCCAGAACTTTATCATTTGTAAATAATGCTCCACCGTCTCCAAAGGCACCGAGGTTTTTTGTTGGAAAAAAGGAAGTTGATCCAATATCACCCAATGTTCCCGATTTTTTCCTTTTTCCATCCGGGAAAATATATTCAGCACCAAAAGATTGCGCTGCATCCTCAATAACGTAAAGTCCGTGCTTTTTCGCCAACGCAAGAATAGTATCCATAGGGGCGCATTGCCCATACAAATGCACAGGAACAATGGCTACTGTTCTTTTTGTAATCTTTTTTTCAATCTGGGATACATCCAATGTAAATGTAATAGCGTCAACATCGGCAAAAACAGGAACTAACCTTAACAGGGCAATTACCTCTGCGGTGGCTACGTAAGTATGAACCGGAAGGATAACCTCATCACCCGGTTTGAAATCCAAAGCCATCATAGCAATCTGCAGAGCATCTGTTCCGTTGCCACAGGATATAACATTCGGTCTTCCAAGATAACCCGAAAGGGAATTTTCAAAATCATTAACGGCTTTCCCCTGTATAAAATCAGTTCCATCAAGCACTTCTTGAATAGCCCGATCAACCTCCGACTTGATGTCAAGATACAGACCCTTCAGATCAACCATCTTAATTGGTCGCATCCCTTAACTTTTTTTCCCAGTTCCAGGCATCTTCAAGTGCTGACTCAATAGTAAACCGGGTCTTCCAATGTAACATCTCAAAAGATTTGCGCGGATCAGCGTAGATTTTCTCAACATCTCCAGGGCGACGCGGACCAATCGAATAATTCAATTGAACACCTGTTATCCGAATAAATGTTTTTATCAAGTCCAAAACCGATACAGGTACTCCACTGCCAAGGTTGATTGCTTCATACCCGGCTGACAAGGTTTCGATTTTTTGAAGGGCTTTCAGGTGGGCCTCCGCGAGGTCAACAACATGAATAAAATCTCGCAGGCAGCTTCCATCGGGAGTATTGTAATCAGACCCGAAAACTGTAAGCTTTTCTCTTTTTCCAATGGCCGTCTGAGTAATGAAGGGAACAAGATTGCTTGGCACACTGATTGGTAATTCCCCGATCAATCCCGATGGGTGGGCACCTATTGGATTAAAATATCTCAATGAAATTACCTTTAAAGAAGTCGATGATTTTACTTCATCTTGTAAAATACGTTCGCACATCTGTTTCGTCGCCCCATATGCTGACTCTGCTTCTTTGAAGGGTTCACTTTCAGTCACTGGAATTTTATCTGGCTGACCATACACCGTACAAGAGGACGAAAAAACCAATCGCGCCACAGAAAATTCTTTCATCATTTCTACCAGAGCTATAAGGGATCCAATGTTATTACTGTAATAACGTAATGGATACTGAACTGATTCATTTACGGATTTAAACGCCGCAAAATGAATAACATCTGTTATGTCAGGATGTTGCTCGAATACTTTTCGAAAGTGAGCATGATCAAGGCAATTAACTTTATAGAACAAAAGCTTTTTTCCTACAATCTTCTCTGCTCCCGCTAGAAGTCTTACGTCACTTTGTGATAAGTCGTCAACAATGATAGGCTCCATACCTGCGCGAACCAATTCGACAACAGTATGTATACCAATGTAACCAGCCCCACCCGTCACTAAGACTTTCTGAGAATTCATTATAATCTTGCTGTAATCAGTGATTTATCAAGAAATCCTTTTACATCGTAAACAACTGTACCGGCGCTGCGAATCTTTTTCCATGGCAACTCTTTAAATTCCTCATGGCAAACAGCGAGCACAATGGCGTGATAATTTTTTTCAAGCGTTGGAGTAAGTGAAAGATTGTATTCATGAAGTACTTCCTGTGCGTCAGCGTGTGGATCATAGATGTCTACTTCTGTTCCGTAACTCTTTAGTTCCCGGATAACGTCTACCACTTTACTATTCCTTATATCCGGGCAATTTTCCTTAAAAGTAATTCCCAACATGAGAATTTTCCCTCCTTTAACTGGCTGTTCATATTGAGCCATAAGTTTAATTACACGACTGGCGATATAAATCCCCATGTTGTCATTTATTCTTCTGCCTGAAAGTATAACCTCAGGACGATACCCCATACCCTCAGCCTTGTGGGTAAGGTAATAGGGATCCACTCCTATGCAATGACCACCGACCAAGCCAGGTTTAAATGGAAGAAAATTCCACTTGGTACCAGCTGCCTCTAAAACTTCGTGAGTATCAATACCAAGCCGATCAAAAATAAGTGCCAATTCATTTACAAAAGCAATATTAATATCCCGCTGAGAGTTCTCAATCACCTTGGCTGCTTCAGCAACTTTTATTGAGGAGGCTCTATGGGTCCCCGCTTTAATAATTTTATTATACAGTTCATCAACTTTTATAGCAACTTCCTTTGTACTGCCACTGGTGATTTTTTTTATTGTTGTCACGCGATGCTGTTTATCCCCTGGATTTATACGCTCCGGCGAATAACCACAGAAAAAGTCAATGTTAAATTTCAAGCCACTAAACTGTTCCAGCACGGGAACACAAACCTCTTCAGTACATCCGGGATACACGGTAGATTCATAGATAACGATGTCATTCTTCTTAAGAACATTGCCTACAGTTTTGCTTGCACTGATCAATGGACGCAAATCAGGTTGCTTAAAGTCATCGACTGGCGTTGGCACCGTTACGATGAAATAATTAACGGATTTAAGATCATCTGAATCAGATGAACAGGAAAGTCTTTGGGAGTGGCCCAGTTCAGTGGACGTTACCTCTTTCGTCCTGTCATGCCCCTGTGCCAGCTCTTGTATTCTTTTTTTATCAATATCAAATCCAACGGTGTCCATGACCTTACCGAACTCCACTGCCAATGGAAGGCCCACATACCCCAATCCTATGATTCCTACTTTATCCATTTTAAATTTTTACCTTGAAATATTCCAGATACCAGTTCACAAAATTATCTATCCCAATTTCCACGGAAATAGTCGGTGCGAATCCAGTTTCTCGTTCGAGATCAGCAATATCCGCATGGGATTCTTCGACATCACCCTCCTGAAGCGGCAGGAAATTCTTAATACTTTTTTTACCTAATTTTTTTTCCAATACTTCGATAAAATAAAGCAGCTCTATTGAATTTCTGCTTGCAATATTAAAGATCCTATAGGGCGCTTCACTTGAGGATGGGTCAGGATTCATTGCATCCCAACCTTTATTTTGAATTGGGATGTGGGGAATTACTTTACATATCCCATCCACTATATCATCAATATACGTGAAGTTGCGTTTCATTTTCCCGAAATTGTAAACATTAATAGGATCCCCCTTCAAAATAGCTTTGGTAAACATAAACAAGGCCATATCAGGTCGCCCGTACGTGCCATAAGCCGAAAAAAAACGAAGTCCTGTTGTTGGGAGATGATACAAATTTGAATAGGCGTGAGCCATTAATTCGTTCGACTTCTTCGTTACCGCATATAACGCCAGCGGATGATCAACATTATCGCGAGTAGAAAATGGCATTTTCCTGTTGGCTCCATAGACAGAACTTGAAGATGCATAAATCAAATGGCTTGGGGGAAAGTGACGACACGCTTCCAGCACATTGAGGAAACCGGTAAGGTTGCTTTCAAGATAGGTATATGGATTTGTTATGGAATATCGCACACCTGCCTGCGCCGCCAGGTTGATAACCGTTTCAAAGGAATTTTCTTTAAATAGGTTATCCAACGCAGCTTTATCCTTTAAATCGATTTGCCTGAATTGAAAATTGTTATGTTTGAGCAAAATCTCAAGACGGCTTTGCTTAAGGGTTACATCATAATAATCATTCAAACTATCAATGCCAACCACATTCACTCCATTTTTCAATAATCTGACGGAAAGATGAAACCCAATGAAACCAGCAGCACCGGTAACAAGGACTTGTTTAGTTATGGTCATTTTTTTGACAAAAAGGGCTATTTTGATATAGCGTGACTGTAAAAGTATTTATTTTAGCACATTCGTTACTAAAAATCATTCATGGAAACCTTGCGATCTTCTGACACAATAAACCTTTCAAAGGCTTTCCTTCAGTTTATTCGCCTCTTATCAGAAAACATTCTCACTGTCGTGATTACGCTTGTGATTTGCCTTGGAGGGGGTTGGTTTTATTTTTGGATGACCCCAAAGACATTTGAAAGTAAAATGATCATTCAGTCTGACATCTTAAGTGAATCATATTCCTTGAAGCTTGCAGAAAATCTTAATACTCACATCAAAGATTCTGATACTGACTTCCTTGCCGTAAGTCTTAACCTGACAAAGGAAGAGGCATTTCAATTAAGGGAATTTAAAATCGTTTCCGCATTAACACCCACCTCGCAGCAAATGCCGGAAAAGGACAAGATTATTGTTGTAATATCAGTGCGCGTTCACGATAACTCTATTCTTCCGAAACTACAGGAAGGAATTATTCATTATTTTTCAAATAATGAATACATTAAAAAAAGAGTTGAGGAAAATAGAAAAAAATACGAAGGACTGGTTGCCGCGTTGGATCAGGAAATAAAAAAAATGGACACCCTTACGGATAAGATTGCACGGGGTGAATACCCTTCTGCAAAATCAGGAAATGTGTCTATTTTTGATATCGGAGGACTATATAGAACAGCGGCTGAGCTACAGGAGAAAAAATTTGATTTTATGATTGATCTCGCTACCGTTGATAGTATTCAGGTAATTGATGACTTTACTCCGTATGGTAAACCAGTCTGGCCTCGATTGGGTATCATTCTAATTGCATGTCTTACATGTGCTGGCCTGGTTATTTTTATTGCCCTTTCGTACAAGTCTCTCAAAGATCAACCTATCAAATGATGTCTTGAAAGAGTTATTCCTGTTACAATTCCGCATAGAAATACGCAAGAAGTCTGTTATTGCTAGTCTGATTTTATATCTGACATCTCTGGTCTTTATAAATTATTTCTCCCTCGGATTTCAAAACATAGCCGCCATGCCTGTGATCTGGAGTGCGCTGTTCTGGATGGTCATTCTTTCGACGCTGGTAAGTGCCATTGCAAAGAGTTTTGTGATGGAGAGATCGGGAGCGACCATTTATTTATACAGTCTGGCGGCCCCAACAGAAATAATTATTGCTAAAATCTTGTACGGGTTTCTGCTGTGCAGTGCGATCTGCTGTACGGGCTTTTTGTTCTTTAGCGTCGTGTTAAATAATCCCATTCAGGACGTGCCGTTGTTCCTCGCCTTGCTAATACTTGCATCCTTTGGCTTCTCGGCATCATTGTCTGTTCTGTCAGCGATTGCCTCCAAGACCAATAATAGTAGCGTGGTAATGGCGGTGTTGAGCTTTCCGGTGCTCATTGGCATTTTGCTGGAGTCTATTAAAGTGACAAAAAACTGCATTGACGGACTTGACAGATCCGTAAGCATGGACGAACTAATTACGCTGGGCGCGATAAATCTCATGGTTACAGCCCTTTCTTATTTGCTCTTCCCCTATATTTGGCGCAGTTAAAAAAGACTCTGTCAGCCTGGCGGATCAATTCGTGATCATGAGAAAAAAATTGTCGGTTGTTTGGAAGACATTATCTGTTCTACTCCTCATCTACACAATTATCGGAGGGCTTCTTTTACCCGTACCACGACTTGACATTGTAAACGAAACCATACGCGCTTTATATTTTCATGTTCCAATGTGGTTTGGCATGATAACCATGTTTACCATTTCTACTGTGTACTCGATTCTTTATTTGAGAAAGCCAACCAGCGATCGGGACATTGTAGCAGTTGAATTTGCGCACGCAGGTCTTATGTATGGAATACTTGGCATTTTAACAGGAATGATCTGGGCAAACTACGCCTGGGGCTCACCATGGCACGGAGATCCAAAGCAAAATGGTTCTGCCATCACAACATTAATTTATCTCGCCTATTTTGTGCTTAGAAGTTCCGTGGATAACCGGGAACAGAAAGGTCGTCTTAGTGCTGTTTACAATATCTTTGCTTTCGCCGCAATGATTCCGCTTATCTTTATCATTCCCCGCATGACAAGTTCTATGCATCCGGGAAATGGTGGCAATCCCGGATTTAATATGTACGACCTGCACAGCAGCATGAGAATGGTCTTTTACCCTGCCGTAGTTGGCTGGATTTTGCTTGGAATTTGGATCGCGACAGTAAGAACCCGCCTAAGGAAGGCTGAAGAAAAAATTCTTGACATGGAATATGAAAAAAATAATTAATGCCTTGGTAACCCTTATGCTGGCTATACCGGCCTATTCTCAAGAGGTGGAAATGGCCGACAAAATGCGCTCGGAAGGCAAAATTTATGTGCTAGTGTGGATTATTCTCACAATACTGGCCGGACTGGTGGTTTATCTGATTACCATCGACCGAAAAGCCTCCCGCCTTGAAAAAAAACTCGGTCAAAACAAAGACCTATAACATCCTGCTAAAGCATGGTGAAAACCCAATTGGGTTGTAAATTTGCCTTCGCTTGAACTAGAGGGATTATGAAGAAATCACACATTATCGGTCTTGTCGTCATTGCCGCTGCCATCGGCATTATTATCGCTACTGCCGGGGATGCAAGCAGCTACGTAAACTTTGATCAGGCCTATCAGATGTCTACTGTTGGTAATAAGAGCAGCATTCATGTGGTGGGTGAATTGAAGAAAGACCTTCGTGGAGAAATTACAGGACTTGAAAAGAGCCCCGACAACCTTTCATTCTCTTTTCTCCTGATCGACGAAAACAAAAAAGAGCAAAAGGTTTATTACAACGAACCCATGCCGCCTGATTTCACCCGTTCTGAAAAAGTAGTGGTCATTGGCAGCTATCATGGGGATACATTTGTAGCGGATAAAATTCTATTAAAGTGCCCATCCAAGTATCAGGAGAAAAAGCTTAACGCAAAGATTTAATTTCTTTGCACTATGCTTCACTACTTTATTGGTAATCTCGGCCACCTCTTTGTCATCACCACTTTTGTAACAGCGGTTGTTACTTCATTTTGTTACTGGAAAGCAACCATCACTTCTGATTTATCTGCTCATCAAAAATGGATCGTTAATGGACGGACGGGATTCTTAATTCATTCTGCGGCGCTACTCGGAATAGTCGCTTCTCTTTTCATTATCATTTTCAAACACTACTTCGAGTATAATTATGCTTATGCACATTCCTCAATTCATTTGCCTGTTCATTACATAGTTTCCTGTTTTTGGAATGGTCAGGAAGGAAGCTTTTTATTGTGGATGTTCTGGCAGGCCGCGTTAGGTATAGTTCTTATGTTTACGCAGCGCTCATGGGAAGCTCCTGTAATGACAATCTTTGCACTCGTACAGGCGTTTTTGGCCTCGATGATCCTGGGTGTCGTAATTCCAGGATTAAGCATAAATCTGGGAAGCTCTCCATTCATTCTGTTGCGGGATGCTCTGGCGGACCCGATTTTTAAAATTCAACCTGATTTTATTCCAAAAGATGGTAGCGGATTGAATCCACTTCTTCAGAATTACTGGATGGTAATTCACCCTCCAACACTCTTTCTGGGCTTCGCCTTGACACTGGTTCCCTTTTCATTTTGCTTAGCAGGTCTATGGCAAAAAAAATATACGGAATGGATAAAGCCTGCTCTTCCCTGGACACTTCTTGCAGGAGCAATACTGGGTGTTGGTATTCTTATGGGGGGCATTTGGGCTTATGAAACCTTGAGCTTCGGAGGATATTGGAATTGGGACCCTGTTGAAAATGCCGTGTACGTTCCCTGGCTGATCCTGATCGCCTCGCTCCATACGATGATCACTTATAAAAATAGTAAAACTGCTCTCAAGCTTTCCATCATTCTTGTCATTAGTGTCTTTATTCTTATACTCTACTCAACCTTTCTTACACGCAGCGGAATACTTGGCGATGCATCTGTTCATTCATTTACAGACCTGGGTCTATCCGGCCAGCTCTTGGTCTATCTTTTATTCTTTACAGTGGCGGCAATCATTCTTGCCGCAATTCGCTGGAAGGAAATTCCATCATCAGAAAAAGAAATTTCAACTTACTCCCGTGAATTCTGGATTTTCATGGGTGCCACTACACTATGCCTGATGGGATTCCAGGTATTAATTCCAACGTCAATACCTGTTTACAACAAAATACTGGAGATTTTTGGTGTGCACTCAACGGTGGCCCCTCCAGCCAATCAAATTGCCTTCTATTCCAAATTTCAATTGTGGTTTGCAGTAGCCGTTGCATTACTTTCCGGAACGGGCCAATTCTTCTGGTGGAAAAAAATTGATAAAGAAAAGCTTAAGCATGAGCTGCTCGCGCCGGTGCTGATCACATTGATTCTGTTTGCCATGATTGTTGTCGTGGCCCAGGTAACCAATCCTGTGTACATGGCCCTGGTTTTTGCAGGTTTATACATTATCATTTCCAACATTAAAGTGCTGATAGGAGTTTGGAAAGTAAATCCAAAACTTTCCGGGGGTGCCATTGCCCACATCAGCATCGGCATGATGTTGATCGGTATAATGTTTTCATCCGGATACTCAAAAGTTGTTTCACTTAACAACACCGGGCTTCTTTTGAACAAAGAGATGGGAACAGAATTCAACCGCGATAATCTTCTTTTATTTATCAATGAAACCCGCACCATGGGGGGATATGATATAGAGTTTTTAGGAGAACGTATAGAGCCGCGTTATAAAGCCGGGTATGTTAAACGTACTGAAATAGAACCTACGGATGATCCTTTCAAGGTAGTTGCCAACAAAGACGTGATCTTTAAAGGGAAAAAACTTTACAGTGCTAAAGATACGTTCGAGATCTATCCGGAAAATACGTTCTACGAAATTCAGCTAAGAAAGGGAGATAAAGTTGCCGCTACCCTTTTCCCACGCATTCAAATCAATCCAAGCATGGGTGGAATACTTCCGTCACCGGATATAGCACGAGGGATTACAAGTGATCTATATACTCACGTATCATCCTCCATGAATCGCGAATCAGAACCGGAGTGGGGTAACATGGAAGAAGTAAACGTAAAGATTGGCCAACAGTTTTTTGTGAACGATTATGTTTCCGTTCTTGAGGGTGTGGAGCGCATAACGACAATTCCAGGCCTTCCTCTTTCCAACGATGATGTAGCAGTGCAGGCGAAAATAAAAATCGAAGGAGAGCATCAAACATATTACGCCGAACCCATCTTCCTGATAAAAAATAAAAGCGAAGTAGGGCGCATTGCTTATGAGATTGGAGAGCTTGGAGTAAAAATCACATTACTAAACATCCATCCCGACACGAATGAATTTAGCCTTGGACTTAGCGGCCGTCAAAAAGACTGGGTGATCATCAAAGCTATGGAGAAACCTTACATCAATTTGCTTTGGTTGGGAACAGGGTTGCTTATGGTCGGATTCTTCGTGGCAATGGTGAGGAGGTTTAAAGAGAAAGCTTAAAAACAGAAGCACAAAGCAGAAAGCTAAAAGTTTAAAGCTTGGTCACTGTTCATATGACCTGTCATTTTTCACAATGTTATTCTACAAGAACCAGATCTGTTTATATTGAGTACTCTGCTTTAAGCTTTTAACTTTCCGCTCAAAACTTATTCATCACCTCAACCACCTTTCTAACATCAGACTCCGAATGGATGAACGAAATTGGTAAGCTGAGCGTTGTTGCATGTATCTCTTCCGACAGGGGGAATCTTTCTTTACCGAACATTTTACTTAATGCTTTTTGTTGGTGAGGTGGTATCGGATAATGGATTTCAGTTCCTATCTCATGCCTCAGAAGGTATTCTCTTAACTGGTCCCTCTTCGGATGACGTATAATGTAGATATGGTATACATCATAAAAGTCTTCATCAGTCACGGGTTTAATAAAATCCTGCTTGAGCTCGTTTGTATAAATGCTTGCAAGTTTTCTCTTATGCTCATTTATACTATTCAATGATTTCAGTTTAATGGAAAGAAATGCAGCCTGTAGCTCATCAAGCCTTGAATTAATACCTGCTACTTCATTGTAATATTTTCTTGAAGAACCATAATTACGCAACATTCCACTCATGGCATTTAAGCTTTCATCATTCGTTATCAAACATCCGGCGTCGCCCAATGCTCCAAGATTTTTCGTTGGATAAAAACTAAAGGCACCAAAATCTCCGAAGCTACCAGCCATTTTATTTCTAAACTTAGCGCCATGGGCCTGCGCGCAGTCCTCAATGACTTTCAATTTAAATTTTGAAGCGATCTTTAAGACACCATCCATATCACAGCACTTACCATACAGATGGACCACCACTACAGCGACGGTTTTTTTTGTAACAGCTTCCTCCAATCGCAAAGGATCTATAGTATAGGTAAGGATATCAGGCTCCACAAGAACAGGCGTAAGATTGGCGTTAAGAATTGCCAGAATCGTAGCGATGTAGGTATTTGATGGCACCAAGACTTCTGCGCCGTATTCAAATGAAAATGATTTTAGTGCAATAGTCAGCGCATCAAGTCCATTGCCAACACCAATGCAGAATTGCGAACCGCAATAAGCAGCGAAACTATCTTCAAATTCCTTAACCTGCTTACCAAGGATAAATTGACCGCTGTTTAACACCTCTCCCACTTTGCAACGATACTCCTCTGCAAATCGCTTGTTCAGTTCATAGAGGTTCTCGTATTCGATCATGGGAAAAGCTTAAAGTCGAAAGTTTAAAGTCGAAAGCTTGTTTCCGGTTGACTTAAAAAAACACAACTAAAAAAGAATCACGTGATGAGTTTACTTTCAGCTTTAAACTCTCTGCTTTAAGCTCTATTTGACTCCCGCTACCAGCTTTTCAATTATTCCATCCACCGTCATACCTTCTGCTTCGGCTTTAAAGTTGCGAACAATCCTATGACGCAATACTGCTCCCGCTACGGTCTGAACGTCTTCTATATCGGGAGAATATTTTCCGTTTAACAGGGCATTGCACTTAGCTCCCAGTACCAGAAACTGGGAAGCTCTTGGTCCCGCACCCCATTCAAGGTAATCATTGGCAATAGCAGAACCATTGCGCCCAGGTCTTGTAAGGTGACTTAGTTTCACAGCAAACTCAACAACGTTATCAGCAATAGGAACTCTTCTCACCAAATGCTGGAAGTATTGAATGTCTTCTGCTGACAGTACTTTACCAACGGATGGTATATTGTCCGCAGTCGTCATCTTTACGATATCCAACTCCTGCTGATAGGTGGGGTAATCGAGAAAAATATTAAACATAAACCGGTCGAGCTGAGCTTCCGGTAAAGGATACGTTCCCTCCTGTTCAATTGGATTCTGTGTTGCTAATACAAAGAATGGTCGGGGTAATTCATAGCGATTACCTGCTATTGTTACTGCATATTCCTGCATTGACTCAAGTAGAGCGGCCTGCGTCTTGGGTGGCGTGCGATTGATCTCATCCGCTAAAACGATATTGGCAAATACAGGGCCCTTTACAAAGTTAAAGTTGCGCTCCTTGTCCATGGTTTCCGCTCCAACAATGTCCGAAGGCATGAGGTCAGGAGTAAATTGAATGCGCTTGAAATTTAAATCAAGTGCATTGGCAATAGTTTGCACTAATAGTGTTTTCGCCAAACCTGGAACTCCTACCAGCAACGAATGCCCCTGACAAAAGATACCGGTAAGTACAAGTCGTACCACTTCATCTTGTCCGATGATAACCCGGGCTATTTCCTTTTTTAATTTATTATAAGAATCCGCCAGTGCATTGGCGGCCTCTACATCATTTGAAAATTTTTGCATCCACTATTGAATTAGCTGTCCGGTAAAAGAGCTTCATCAGCTCATTATTATTTACTCTAATATCTTACAAGTCTTGTATGCCGGATCTAATTTTATAAACACGTCCTGGCGGGCTTTAGTAAACCATTTTTCAAGCATCTTATCTTTCTTCTGGGCCAACGCCGCACTTTGAATACGACTCCAGTCTTCTTTCAAACTTGCCTGATGAGGCGATAGTCGCTTTTTAAAATACAAAATCCTAACAGCATTTTTTAAATCATCAGTACGATAAACAATTGGCCTGCTAATAGTTCCTTCCTTCATGCTATCAATGGTAAAGTATACAACCGGATCCAATTCTTTAATAGAGACTTTTAAGGATCCCTCCTGATCAGTAAAAAATCCACCATGTCCCTTTGTCTTTTGGTCGTCAGAAAAGTCTTTGGCCGCCTTCTCAAACTTGATACTGTCTTTTACGATTTTTCTCCGTAAACTATCCAGAAACTTCTCCGCTCTGTCAATATCATCCTTTGATGGTGTTGCTGAAATCAAAATGTGACGGGAGTTATATTCGTTACCCCGACGGTCAAGAAGCTGCATGATGTGAAATCCAAAGGCAGATTTAAACGGTTGCGATATTTCTCCTTTTTTAATTCTGAAAGCGGTAGCCTCATACTCCGGCACCATCGCACCACGACCAACATAATTCATCTCACCTCCGTTTTGCTGAGCGCTTGGATCTTCGGAATATTTTCTTGCAAGTTCATGCCAGTCTTCACCTGCCAGCAGGCGGTCACGAAGTTCACTGAGTTTACGCCTGGTTTCCTTTTCCTGCGATTCACTGACTTTTGCAACTTTTACTATCTCGCCTACTTCAACATCCGCAGAGTAGAATGGAAGACTGTCTAACGGGATTTTGCTAAAAAATCTTTTTACTTCTGCCGGTGTTATACTGAGGTCCTTGGTAATTCTATGTTGCATTTGATTTCCGAGCATTTGCTCGCGAATTTGGTCATGCAGTTCAAGCTGGATCTGCTCCATTGTCTTTCCGTAAACGCGCTCCAATTGCTCAGGTGAATTACCTGAATTTTGAAGTATCATGGCCATTCTCTGTTGCGCATTATTATCAACTTCCAGATCCGTAACCAAGACTGAGTCTATTTCTGCTTTGGCAACTAAAAGCTTTTGAACTACAAGCTGGTTGAAAAGTCCGCATTTTGCCTCCTCAGAAGCAGGGCCTCCGTTGGCCAAATAATTCTGATAGGCACCTTCCAGCTCTGATCTGAGAATAATATAGTTATCTATCTTTCCGATGATTTTATCGGCTACAAAGCCCTTTGTTTCCTGTGAGAAACTGCTTTGCCATACCCCCAAAAGTAGTAGGCTACCTATTAAAAATCTCAAAATTCTTCTGTTTGACTGCGTTTTCATACACTTCATCCTCCAAAGTCCTTGCAAGTTCCACTTTTCTTTTATTTAAGAGAATATTTCGAATGTCTTCTTTCACAAATTCTAACGGTGAAACGTTGTCAGAAATTTTATAATCATCAATCTTAAGAAAATATAAAAAATCGAGATCGCTGGTTTCGTAAAAGGGGTTTGTCTTAAGAAACTGTATTTTATTGGGTATCTCGGCCATTGGAGAGTTGACCACCAATTTGTCAAAAGCTATCCAGGCACTATCGCTCAAATGATATGCTACTGAAAAGCTCAGGCAGTATGATTTCAATTCATTCTGGTCTTTTTCCTTTTTGGAGAAAATCATATCCTTAACCTTGGCTGTTCTTGGCGCTGTTTTTGGAACTTTAATATAAGTTCCCCGCACGATATTCTGCTTCAGGATAAAGTTATCGAAATGACCCTTGTAATAATCATCAATATCTTTCTCTGAAATGCTGTCATTTAGATGTTGCTGAATATAGAAATTCTGATACTCATAGCCAATAAGGCTATAGCGATAGTCAAGGACCTTACGTTCCACTTCAGCCTCGTTGATATTTATGCGCTTCATCGCCTCTTCAATGAGAAGTTGTTTGCGAATCCAACTGTTGATATAGGCAGTTACCCTCGCTGCGCTGTCTTCAGCAGTCGAATTTTGATCTACAAAGCCCACCAATTCGTCCTGATAAAGATATTTATCATTGACACGTGCAACCGCCTTACGCGATGGCGTCGTTACCTGCTCTTCCTTTTTCATTCGGATGAGATCACAGCCAGATAAGATCATTACAAAACCAATACTTACAACAAAAATAAATTCTCTGAGACGATTCATTTTACTTTTTAGTCAGTTCATTCACTACCAACTTCTTTCCCTTATTATTAATCTTCACTGGATATTTTTGTCTGAGCTCGGTTAGCCATTTTTTCTCAAGGATTTCCTGATAATCCGATACAACCTGCGCGCGGGTTTCTTCAAAACTTTTTATACCTGGCGGCACAAGCCTGTCAATCTCTATCAGAAAGTAGGTCTCACTTTCCTCCACACTTTGTAAACCAATGGCCCAAGATACTTTATCTATCGCTTTATTATCTCCCCGCTCGTAATTACGAAAAGGCTGTATTGATTTGAACTTCTTCAAATCATCTTTTTTCAATGAATCACCAGTGTTTACTTTCGTTTTTATTTCCTCAAGGAAGTTTTTATCTGTAATTGTAAAAACACGCGCATGCACTCTATCACCCGCTTTATATTTTTCTTTATTCTCACGATAGAAATTGTGAAGAGCCACTGTATCATTTGCGTCTCTGTTCCATACTTCTTTCTCCATGATAGTGAAGAGGAGTATACCTTCCTCATACTCGGTCAGTAAATTTCTAAAATCAGCATTTTCAGCAAGAAGCTTTGTGTCTTCGATCTCCGTCAATTTTTCATCAACAAAAGATTCATATAACTGAGTCATGTATGCTCCCGGCGATAGTGCGGTAGTAGTCTGCTTTCTCTCCATAAACAAAATCAATTGCCCGACATCATAACTTTTATTTTGAAGAACAAAAATCGTCTTCGGCCTAAGCGAATTATCACCATTGAATTTCCATTTTCCTCTTTGGAGAGTGGTGTCCGCTGTATTTATCAACGAGTTCTTTATTTCGACATTCTCGGAAAAGCCATATAATTTTCTTTTTTCTTCCTGCAGGCGCTTATCAGCAATTTGTAACCGCTCATCACGACTTACTTTTCTTTTCAGAGTTTCTTCTACCTGAGAAAACGCTGGCATTGGAATTTTTTTCTCAAGTCGCACGATATGCCAACCATACGCTGACTGAAATGGGTCTGAAATTTCCCCGGGTTGTTTTAGAGAAAATGCAACTGCTTCAAACTGCGGTATTCCGGCAAGGGCACCCACTCCAAAGGGTCTTAATTTTCCCCCACTGTCTTTTGTAGCGGGATCTTCGGAATATTCCCTGCAAAGTTCTTCCCAACTCCTGCCTCCCCGAAGCTGATCATAGATTTCAAGAATTTTATTCTTTACTTTTTTATCATCAGGAGAACCTGTTCGCAGAATAATATGTGATACTTCAACTTCCCCTCTTGCAGGCTTTCGATCTGTTACTTTCAACAAGTGGTAACCAAACCGTGTTCGAACAGGTTGAGAAATCTCTCCGACTTTTAGTGAGTAGGCAGCTTGTTCAAACGGATAGACCATTTGCAAGGCGGTAAAGTAACCAAGATTTCCTCCATTGGATTTTGCGGATGGATCCTCCGAAACTTGTTCGGCCACTTTTTCAAAATTTTCTCCTCCCATGACCCTTGAACGTATTGTCATTATTTTAGTAAAGGCAGCTAGCGTATCAGCAGAGGCCGCATCCGGCTTTAGTGTAATCAATATGTGCGAGGCCTTAACTTCTTCATTCAATCGTTGATATGCTTCTTTCGTTAATCTGTCAAGCTCATCCTTTTCAGCGAGGTATGGTTTCTTTAATTCTTCTTTATAGGATTTAAATTCCTTGTTAAACGCGGCCGTTGTATCCAGACCGCGTGATTTAGCCTCAGAAACTTTCAATTTAAAATTGATGAATAAGTTGAGGTATTCATCAACCTTCTTTTCTGTAAAGTCTCCGGGGTTGAGGTGATTTTTTTTATAGAGATAAATAAACTCGTCCGTGTAAACAGGATTATTTCTCAACGAAAAAAGAACCAGTGATTTTGATTTTTTCTCAGCCGTTTGAGCCACCGCCTGTCCCACCACTACCAGCAACGCTATGAATAAGCTTTTTCGCACAATTTGGTTATTAAAACGTGCAAAAGTATGGAAAGAAGACGAGAAATAGAGAAAGTTAACAATCGGGAATTTGACCGATTACTGAATACCAATTACCGCTTATTTTATTCTCTTGGTAAGGCGACACACATTTTTGCCATCGCGGCTTGTGTAAATAACTTCATCCATGATAGACTTTACAAGACGAATGCCCAGACCACCTTTTCTTTTTTCATGAATCAGATTATCAATATCCGGTTGATGAAAATGATTGATGTTAAACATTTCCCCATCATCAATGATCTCAAAAATAACTTTACCCTTTTGGGGAACATCAATATTCAATTCTAAATGATGATCCGGATTGCAGTGATGTGCATGGATCATAAGATTGGAACACATCTCATCAAGAGCAAGAATGATTTCATTTAACACAACATCAGACGCAACATGACCACGCAACGACTTCCGGATGAAGTCGCGCACGCCCTTGAGGTTCTCCAGGCTACAGCCGATGTTATACTGATAACTCATTTATCAATTTCTTTGCCTCCTGTTTGTTAACTGCGATATGCAGTAAATCCGCCAACCCAAGTATCTGAAATGTATTAGTCACTTTATCTTTCATACCAAACAACACCATGTGAATATTCTTGTCGCGGAACTCTTCGATGTAAGACATAAATACTCCAAGTCCAGCAGAAGAGATATACTCCAAGGCACCGCAGTCCACAAGAATTTTTGTAGATCCTTCACCAACGCTTTTTGCAATGGCGAGATCCAACTCGATGGAGGAACTAGCGTCAATTTCGCCCACTACCGCCAAAATGTCGGCTCCGTCTTCCTGTAATCGCTTGATGTGTACCATAGATGTTAAACGTATTTGGTTTTTTTATGTTCACTACCGAAACTTCACAATCATAGTTGTGTAGTCGTCGTCTATTTCTTCTGTCCCTGTATATTCATATAATTTCTTAATCAAATGTTCCTGTATTTCCCGGGGTTCGCGAATTACCACCTCCACGATGGTTTTTTTCAGCAAATTCAGTCCAAACTCTTCCCCTTTCGGACTTTTAGCTTCCGTGATTCCATCTGTAAAAAGTACCATTACATCACCACTTGCATAGGGTATGATATTCGTCTCGACAAAATTGCAGTAGTCTTTTCCCTTCACCATACCAAGTGCTGTGCCTTTATCAATCAAATATTCGGCTTTCTGCTCGGCAGCCCGATAGATCAGCACCGGGCAATGACCCGCACGGGAATAGTAGATTTTCTTTTCATTTGAATCAACCACAAAATAAGTTGCTGAAATAAAGGACCCGCGTTCAAGGCAATAGCGTAACGCCTGGTTCGCCCGTATCATAAAGTCCTTAGGATCGGGTGCTTGCTGTGAGAGGCTATGAAATATTCCTTTCATCTGCGACATATGAAATGCCGCTGTGGTTCCCTTACCGGAAACATCGGCAATGATCAACCCAACCTGATGATCGTTAATCCGAAGTGTGTCATAATAATCACCCCCCACTTCATCGGCCGATTCAGAAAAAGCAGAGATTTCAAAATCATCATCTTTCTCTAATTTGTTTGGTAAAAGACTTTTCTGAACAGTCTTGGCGATTTTTAATTCCTCCTTATAGCGCTCGTTTTGAATTGCTTCTTTCAATAACCTGAAATTTTCAATTGAAATGCCTGCCTGATTCGCAAAGGCAGAGACGATTTGCGACATTTCTTTATTAAAGCCTTCGGGTAATTCTTTTAGCAACGCCAGTGTTCCGATCTTCTCACCTTTTACCAAAACAGGGAAAGCCATCAACGAACGATACCGCGTTCCCTTAAGAGATGCTAAATGATCTGAAAGGTTCTTTGTTTTGTCAGTACTTTGATCAAGAATGCCTTTTACATTGCGACCATTAAGATGCTCCTGGATTTTTCGAGCATCATTTTCTGTAATCTGATACGTCTGCAATCCATTTTGTTGCTGTTCACCTTTTATTTCCAACCACGCCGCATCGGCAAAAACAGAACTCACTGAACTCTCCAGTAAAATTTTATAAACACTCTCCTCGCTTTGTTCGGTTTGCACCGACTGGCTGATGCGCTGAAAGTTAACAACCTCCTCAAGTTTTTGCTCGAATACAGAAGATGTTGGTAGATTAAAAAGTATAACCAAAAAAGAGAAGATGCTGTACAGCATCACAAAAGAAATAAGATAAATGTTAAATACGTGTCCCCCAAAATCAAGAAAGGCTTTTGAATGAGTGTTAATCTCCTCAGAAAAACGGGTGACGGTATAAAAGAAATATCCTAGGTAGAAAAACGATAGCAACAAAAGCAACAAACTTGTCCATTTCTGTTTGAAGTTCAGATATGCCACCCATTTCATGTTGGCAGAAAGGACCAATGCAAGCAGACCTGTGAAGACACTAATAATTGTAAGCAGCCAATCCTGGAGGAGTATCTGCAAATTGTCTGAAAGCAATACAACTAGCAAAGCGATC
>JANYDR010000337.1 GCA_025363495.1 Cyclobacteriaceae bacterium
CGGATTGCATTTTAGTCGTGAGTTGTTAAAACGTATGGAGCTGAAAGGTGTTCATTTGGCAGAAGTAACGCTTCATGTGGGATTAGGTACTTTCCGGCCTGTTGAAGTGGAGGATCTGACTAAGCACAAAATGGATTCCGAAAATTTTATTGTCGGCCCCGAAGCTGTGACCGTTGTGAACAATGCGTTGGATAATAAAAATAAAATCTGCGCGATTGGTACTACGTCCATGCGCTCATTGGAGACTGCTGTGTCTGCCAACAACCGATTAAAAGAGCGTGAAGGATGGACTGATAAATTTATCTTCCCACCATATGACTTCAAAATCTGTAGCGCGTTGGTTACGAACTTTCATCAGCCTGAGTCGACGTTGCTGATGATGGCATGTGCGTTTGGTGGTTACGATCTTACGATGCAGGCTTATGCTGTTGCGAAGAAGGAAAAATATAAATTCCTTACGTACGGTGATGCAATGCTGATTGTATAGTGGTTGATAGTTATTCATTGTTGGTTGTTCGTAAGTGTTCCCAATTGTTATTGGTGATCTTCGGACAACCAAATCAATAACTGGGATTAATGACTTCGTCATTACTGAGCCAGAACTTTGCCACGGATGTCACGGATGACCACGGACTTTTGCAAAAAAAATACTTCTATGGAAAAGATTGCCACGGATGAGTGCAGCTTCGCTGCCAATCTGTGGTAATTTGATCGATCGCAAAAGCTTTTAATTTCTTTGTCCGTGAAAATCCGTGTCATCCGTGGCAAGGGCTTTTCCTTTCGCTCAATAAGTTAGCACGGGCATAGCATCCCTGCCAAAGGCAAACATGACAAAGTAGGACTAAGCCTCATCCTCCACTAAAACCAACACCTACAAAAATCAAAAGCCAACTAATAAATCAATAAAAGTGTCTGTATGATTGCATCCGGCAGCGCTACTCCGCTGAAGAATATACCCACACAAAAAACTTTTTCATTACTCCTTGCCAACTGAATCGCCAACGGCAATGTACTCACCGATAGTACAGCAAAGACCACGGCAAAAATCACCGTTAATAACATCAACATCACGGCACTATTGGTCAAAAAGATTGACACGATGCTTAAAATGATTACTACCATTCCCCTGTAAAACGAACGCTTTAATCCAAGCCGGTTAATCACATTACTTAGTGGAAGAGAAACAATGGCAGAAAGCACGAGGATCAGAACAAGCATCCATTTACCATTCACACCAAGTATCCGGTCATATACCGGAGGAAATAAATTGAACATTACTGATGTGGCTGAACCCAAGCCAAGGCCCATTAAGAAAATAAATGTCCAGTGATTTTCTGCGGATTCAACTTTAATCACAGACTCATGTCCTCCCTTTTGTTTGAAAAGGCTAAGTGAATTTTCCCTAAGGAAATATCCGGAAAGAAAAACAACGAGTCCTCCGGTAACGAACGTCAATGGTGCTCCAAGAAAATCAATGATGTCTACAATAACAGGCTCGAGGGCATATAATAAGTTTCCAACAATCGTAAGTAATGCCATTGCTTTCGGCATCCGTTCCATTGGAGTAAATAGTTCAATAGTAGACAACGCCGGGCTCGTAAAGATGCTCATCGCTATGAGCCACAAAATGATCAGGACTGGTAAGATCCAACGAAAGATTTCTCCCGGGTTGGTAAACAATGTAAACGCAACTGCCATGAATACCATTGCGGCAAAAGAAATTCCCAAAGTAATAATGGGTAGACGATGACCATTTTTTATTCTGAACCGGTCTCCGATTTTTCCTGCAATAGGAGGCGTGATTACTAATATTAGACCCTGCGCAATTGCCAGAAACAATGTAAACTCAGTAAAGTGAAATTTTTCCAGCAACTTAGGCTGGTAGTTCTGATAAGCAATCCAACCAATTACAATAGAACCATACAACGCTGCGAGACTCCACATCTGCTTCCATTGGATGGAATCAGTACTTTCTTCTTTCATGGAGGATACACCCACCTCCGGTGCCAATGACATATTCATAGTTTCTTTTCTGCTTTAAACAACATACGAGTCATTATGGTTAGCTGGATTTCGTGCCTCTTTCATTATTTTTGCCCTCCTTTTAACGATTTATATGTCATTGTCCACCAAATACAATCCTGCCGAAGTAGA
>JANYDR010000193.1 GCA_025363495.1 Cyclobacteriaceae bacterium
CAGACTGTGTAATAGCTTGCTCCAGAAACATTGAACTGGCTTCCTGCACATAATACGCACCTGCATGGAAGGCAGGGTCCAGTGTGAAGACCGGGCGCTCTTTCAAATAACGCCCATTCTTGCACCATGGAATCTGACTACCAGATACTTCACTTGATTTTCCAGGATTGATCCGAATGCTTACCGGAGGAGGCTCTTCCAATGAACGATAGAAATCATTGAACTCAATTCCCAGACGGGACCTCATGTAATTTTCAAACTCTTCGGGAAGATGTAATGCCACATTCCAAATTTAGCAGGATTTACACGATTAAAGGATTGTAGGATTATAATAGCCTGACAAGTAATATTTGCAGTATTGAAAGATTAATAGAATTTTACTGAATATATGATTCAAGCGAATGATTCCAGGCTAAAGAGCTGGGTGGCGGTCCCCAAAGACTCTGATTTTCCAATTCAAAACCTTCCCTTTGGGATTTTTACGACCCGCTACCTTACAGCAGTTGCTGGTGTCGCGATAGGAGATTTTATTATTGATCTGGTTTATCTCCATGAGCATGAATTTCTTGATGGCTTGGAACTACCGCGGGGAATTTTCAATCAAAAACATCTGAACGACTTTTTTGCTCTTGGCAGGAAGAAAGTGGGAGCTGTTCGCGAAAGGATTTCAGAGCTGCTTCGGCATGATAACGGCAAGTTGCGGGATAATAATCCCGCCCGCGAGATCGCGCTTATCTCAATGACAGAAACTCAGATGATGATGCCTGTCGGTATTCCTAACTACACCGACTTTTACAGCAGTGAAGAGCATGCCACGAATGTTGGTTCAATGTTTCGCGATCCTAAGAACGCATTGTTGCCAAACTGGAAACATCTTCCGGTTGGCTATCATGGTCGTGCATCGTCGATTGTCGTATCGGGCACGGCGCTTCATCGGCCAAAAGGCCAAATAAAACTTCCGGATTCTGAATCTCCGGTATTTAGTCCAACGCGCAAGCTTGACTTTGAACTTGAGATGGCATTTGTCAGTTGCTCAAATACACCATTGGGAAATTCCATTCCGCTAAAAGAAGCAGAAGATCATATTATCGGTTTTGTTTTATTTAATGATTGGTCTGCCCGTGATATACAGAATTGGGAGTATGTTCCGCTTGGACCATTCCTTGGAAAAAACTTTGGGTCTAGTATTTCTCCGTGGGTTGTCACGTTGGATGCGCTGGAGCCTTTTCGTTCAGATGGGCCAGAACAAATACCACAAGTACTTCCATACCTGGAATTTGAGGGTAAAAGGAATTTTGATATTCGTCTGGAAGTGTTAATTGCAACTGACAAGACGGAGCCCACTATCGTATCTAAAACAAATTTTAAATACATGTATTGGAACCCGGCTCAGCAGTTGGCTCATCACACAGTGAATGGTTGTAATATTCAAGTTGGGGATGTGTATGCTTCCGGAACAATCAGCGGCCCGACACCGGATTCGTTTGGTTCTTTGCTCGAACTTACATGGAACGGACAAAAGACATTGACTTTAGGTGGCGGTTTGGAACGTAGATTTCTGGAAGACGGAGATACGGTGATCATGCGTGGTCATGCGGAGAAAGATGGGGTGAGGGTTGGGTTTGGGGAGTGTAGCGGGAAGATTTTGCCTGCGAAATAGGCTCTTGTTCGGAATGTTTCACGCAAAGTGAATCCGCAAAGGATGCGCAAAGCCTTTTACTCTTCTGACTCAGCGATCTTAGCGTGTTTTAATCTTTGCGCACTTTGCGTGAAACTGTTTTAGCTTTAGTTTTATCAGATGATCAAACGCAAGGCCTTATTCTATTCAATCATCACAGGTCTTACCATCCTTGACAGTTTTCTTTTATCCAAACCAAATTTATTAGGTAAAATCGGGTTGATCATTTACAAGTATCATTATCTTAGAACATTCCCCCGGACGTTGTTAACTGTTTCAATCGTGATTGCCATTTCAATTTCGATTGCTGAGCTTATTCGCTTATTTGTCAATAAACAGATTTTAAAAAGAAGTACTGGAATAATTATTTTATCATTATTAATATTTGTCGCGGCGGCAGCTTTAATAAAGACCGGATTGGATTTTTCAACATGGTCATTTGAGCATACAGGACATAGATTTAAGTATGGAGCGTATCTTTTGCCATTGATGCTCGTCTCAATTTTTATTCATGCTATCGTGAAGCTTCCTAAAACACAATCAGTGCCTTCATTTGCTAACAATAAGAGTAAAACCAATCAGCCATCTGATGTTGACGATAAATCCTAAAGAAATTCATTTTTCTAAATTACATGGCCATTTGCAAGGGGCCATTGTGCCGCGACCGATCGCTTTTGCCAGCACAATTGATAAGGAGGGTAATGTGAATCTTAGTCCGTTCAGCTTCTTCAATATATTCAGCTCAAATCCACCTATCCTTGTGTTCTCGCCATCACGCAGAGGTCGTGATGGTACGACTAAGCATACGTATGATAATATAAAAGAAGTTCCGGAGGTAGTAATCAACATCGTGAGTTATGCAATTGTAGAGCAGGCCTCACTGACAAGTTGCGAGTTTCCAAAAGGAGTAAATGAGTTTAAGAAAACTGGTTTTACAGAAGTTAAATCTGAATTAATCAAGCCGCCATGCGTCGGCGAGTCTCCGGTATCGATGGAATGTAAAGTAAACCAGGTAATTGATCTTGGATCAGGTGGAGGTGCCGGAAGTCTGGTTATATGTGAAGTTTTGCTGATGCATATCAAAGAGGAAGTTCTGGATGAGCAGGGGCGTATCGATCCGTTCAAGCTTGATGCGGTGGCGCGTATGGGCGGAGATTATTATGTGCGGGCGAGTGGAGATGCGGTTTTTACAGTCCCCAAACCGAATCAGAATATCGGGATTGGGTTTGATCAGATACCTGAAAGAATTTTGAAGAGTTCGGTATTAACAGGCAATGATCTTGGACGGTTGGCTAATGTGGAAAGGTTGCCACTGTCTGAGCTAATTGAGGATTTTGCTAAGACAACTGAAGTTGCAGAAGCAATAAAGGACGGAGAGTTGTCTGTTCATAAATTGGCTCAGCACTATCTGAGAATGGGGAAGGTAGAAGAGGCCTGGAAAATTTTATTAGCATAATGTGATTTCAAAAGCATGAGATCCAATTCCATTTTACTCTATATTATTTTATTGGCAGCTTTAGATTGTAATTCTCAAGCCACCACCCACGTTGATATTGAAAAAATAGCATCAGCCACTATTCATCTTAAAGGCTATCCCGACTGGATTGAGATTGACGGAAACTCAGTCTGGATATCGAATGGAGGATTGAATGCTCTTCAGCGAATTGATCCGAAAACAAATAAGGTTGTTGCTGAAGTTAAGGTCAACGAACCTTGTGCAGCGTTTGCCATCGGATTTGGATCAGTATGGGTTATGAGCTGCGGAAATAAGTCAATTATCAGAATTGATCCCGGGACAAATAAAATTGTAGCGTCAATTCCAATGACGATTGCCGATGCTGAAGGAAGTATCGTTGCCGGCGAAAATGGTGTCTGGATTTTGTCGGATAAAAAAGGAATACTCACCCGTATTGATCCGGGAACAAATGAGGTTGTAGCAAATATTAAAGTCAAGCCAAATTCTTTTGCGGCGATGGCAGGTTTTGGTTCGGTCTGGATTACAAACACCGGTGATGAGAAGTCCTCGGGAAATGGTTCGGTTCAGAGAATAGATCCCAAAACCAATAAAGTTATAAGCAATATCGTCGTGGGAAAGCAGCCAAGATTTCTAGCATTAGGCGAGAAGGGAATATGGACATTGAATCAATTCGATGGATCGGTAACTAAAATAGATCCTACCACCGATAAAGTTATCGCCACCATTGCCTGTAATGTTCCTGGAACCGGTGGTGATATCTCTGCGGGCAGTGGATTTGTCTGGGTGCGTGCAAAGAAAGAATTATTGTTAGTGATTGATCCTAAAATAAATAAAGTTGTTACCAGATTCGGACCGCCTGCGGGAAGTGGTGCTGTGAGAGTTGGGGGAGGGGTTGTGTGGGTTTCAGCACATGATGTGAATAAGGTGTGGAGGGTGGAGGTTTCTAAAGTGAAAGGGCTATTGAATGTCGGGTCCAATTAGAATATAAAATTTTTATTGGTGATCACAGGCTAACCTACAAAGTCGCGAAACCTGACCCATGGTTAAAGTCTTTGCCAATGGACATTTTTCAATTTCAATTCATCAATTGCGTGCCGAAAATTCGAAGGTCGATTTAGATTCTCTGGGCACGCTAATACAGGACATCATCGCTAGCGTAGGGCGTTGCCCTACGCTAGGAAATTTCGGCCCGTTGGGCCTGAGTGCACGCTTGAGCTTAGTAATTAATTGAAAAAAATGATCGCTGCATAGTTGAGATGTATCACGAGCAGAAGTGTTTGTTGGAAAGAAAACGTGCATTGAGCCACAACGTGGCGTGATTTTCTAGCCCAAGGCAAAGCCTTGGGCTAGAAGTTTTAGCAGGTTGGCGTGCCCAGAGAATTTAAATCGATCTTTGCTCGTTCGGCACGCATTTAATGAACCCTGGGCTATATTCTATTCTCGGCAAGCCACTGAACACCAACAAGGGAGAAATTAGCAACAGGTTTGATATACAATGGCTTTGCCTTTTTCTTTTGAGAACACAATCCAACTAATTGATTCTTCCCACAGATAATAAATAAACCCTATTGAAGAGGCGTTTCCTTTTATTTTAACCCATTCATCTTCGGAAATCAAATCGCTGTAGATAAGATCATATGTGGCGTCTGATTTTATAGCCGGGGTAAGGAAATTTTTATCGTTAAAGAAATTCTCAAACCTTTCTATCAGATGGGTTTCTATTTCTAGCGAATCAGGATTTTGTTTCTTTGGCCCGTAACCGTAAAGGGCCATGGCGTCGAATTTTTCATCATGAATGATCCCATAATCCCAGGAAATTATTTTAAAAATGATCGTTGCATGTTTTATCGAGTTACCTGTCAGGACCAATAAGAACGTGTCCTTCTTTTCAGATGAAGAAAAATTATGCAGCGAAACCTTAGTCTTTTTTAGAACGTCTTGTGCTATTTCAGTTGTCTGAAAATTCGTTGACTCGATTGGTTTGTTTCTTTTTGTCGAACAAGCAAAGCAAAGCAGTGCAATTAAGATGGTGGCTGATTTGTTAACAACTTTGAAGAGGGTTGCCATCACATGTGACTAATTCCTAGTTCTTATACATCACCGCCTTCACCGCCTTCACTGTCTTCTCAACGTTCGGTAAAATTTCAGCAATCAACGTAGGAGCATACGGAAGCGGAGCATCCCAGTTATTAATACGCTGAACAGGAGCATCCAGATAATCAAACGCATGCTTCTGAATATGATACGTAATCTCTGAAGCAATAGAAGACAATGGCCATGCTTCTTCAACGATCACCAAGCGGTTTGTTTTTTTAACAGATTCTACAACTGTAGCGTAATCAATCGGGCGCACAGAACGAAGATCAATCACTTCGCATGAGATATTTTCTTTTTCAAGTTCAACGGCCGCGGCCAACGCCACTTTCATA
>JANYDR010000200.1 GCA_025363495.1 Cyclobacteriaceae bacterium
CCAAGATCCAACGAATTTGCAATTGTAGCAGCACTGCTAAAATTAATTGTGCCTGGTGTGGAGGTTGTTACCTTGCTTGTTAGCAGGGTCATACCCTCACCTACTGCCAGCGCATTTCCATTAAAGGAAAGATCAACTGCTTCCTTGGCAAACCAACGCAATGAGTAGCAACTTTGGGAATTGTTTGGAAGTTTTACCTGAATCGTATCCGTATCATTTGCGAAAGAGTTCTCATCAAAAACAACGCGGTCATTGGCTCCCGGTACAACAGTGGCAGCAGGACCCCCACTTGTGAGAGACCAGTGGGCCACATCGGTCCATTTACCTCCACCATAGGCAGTGGCACCAGAGCCTGGTGTTGGGACAATCGGAACAGGCCTCCAATAGTAAGTTGTTCTTGGATCAACCTGCGATGAATATTCCAGAATAAGAGAAAAAGCCTGAGTAGTTCCCTGCAACGTTCCTTTGTTTGTTACGCGTAGCTTATAGTCACGTGGAGAAGTATTACTGAATTCAATCTTCTCTACGTTGTCTCTGGTATTATCACCTGCAACTGCGGCAGCAGATGGCGCGGCGGGATTTAACGTCCATGGAAATTGAGTGTTGTTACCATCATCTACAAGTCGCAAGTCAAGGTCATTCACCAGCATTTTATTTGTAGGATTAAGTGAAAGGGCTGGTGATGTTCCTGCAGGATCGGTCCACACAAGGGTAGCTTTAATTGATGTCGCCGTTTTGGGAATGCCAAGATCAATCTCATAGGTTTGACCACTGGTTAACGTTGCTTCACGAATGAAAATATTCTGATTATCCTTATTAATAATAAGTTTAGCAGAAGCCGCAGCATCCAGCAATCCCCAGCCGTAGGAATAATCAGGACCAGGATTACTTCCTGCTTCACGGGCGGTGTGCAATATCAAGGCCTTTAATGTCGCACTCCGCATAAAATTTCCGGAGTTTAAATTTTTATATAATTGTTGCAGAAGGGCTAACGTTCCTGTCACTGCCGGTGTTGACATTGACGTACCACTAAATGATTGATATTCAGTGTTTGATCCTGATGTACAAGATAAAGTATTGAGTCCCGGTGCTACAATATCCGGTTTAATTCTTCCATCATCGGTTGGTCCCCAACTGCTAAAGCTTGTCATTACCACATCGGAAGGTTGAGTATAGCTCGTTAAATCCTGAACTGCTCCTACCGTGATGATATTTTTTGCCACACTTTCTGTTGGAAGACAATCAAACCCAAATGTTCCACCATCAGGACCTTGCGGGCCTGGACCACTTTCTCCACGATCATTTCCTGCAGCTTTTACTATTGTGTAGTAAGGAGCGCTGAAAGCAATGGCATCCCATTGCACTGAACGTGAATCATAAAAACCAAATTTATAGTCTGTTGTATTGCTAATCGAAACATCTCCTCTCCATACCGCCGGGGTAACACTATTATCCCACCCGCAAACAGCACCATAAGAATGATTTGATAATAGTAATGAAGTTTGATCAGGTTTAGCAGCTGCCGACATTTCGCTTACGTCATTATCAAAATCGTATGCAGACAATGTTGCTTCCGGAGCCATACCCTTCGCATCAGGATTAACGCCAGAAGCCATCATGGTCCCTGATGTATGGGTAGCATGATCGCTAAGTGCCGAAGGAGTATCAATCTGAGTTACTCGTCCGGTAAGCTCTACATGAGTTGCCAATACTCTACCACCATCCCATGTGGCAAGTTTCATTCCTGTACCAAGGATATTTATACCGAGACTTCCACCGGAGCGCAACGCGGGCACGTTAAGCGTGGCCGCTTCAGCAGCATTAATTGTTTTAATGTAAAGAGGAACACCATTTTCATTTACATCCATCAACAATCGAACACCACCATTTTCAAAATAAACGATCCGCTCCTGAGGATTTTTTTTCAGGAAGTCAAGTATCCGGGTTTCCGCTCCTTCCCGATAAAGTTGGTTGGCGCGACCAATGTCCTCTAACGTGAGTTGTTTTGATTGGGAGAAGCCCAATCCAGGGATTATCAATAACAAAAAAAACAAGCTTTTCGCTCTGAACATGCCATTCATTTTAAAAAAAGCCCCTGATGAACTTATTGATACGCAAAACCTGGAAAGGGTAATCATTTCGGAGTAATAATGTCAGTACCGGTTCCGGCAACGCTATTGTCAGAGTTAAGATAAACCGTGTAATTCAACGTTATATTTTTTGAAGTTTCATCGTAGGTGCCATTTGCTTCATAATCATAGTCTGTGCTTCCAGTAAATAGGGGAAAACGCACTACCGAAGCAAGTCCCTTTGTTGGCGAAGAAGCATTTTGCGTCATGATAATCGTCATTGTAACGCTTCCGTTTCTATCTCCAAAAAAATTTCCAGTCACCACAAGAGTACCTCCACAGATCCCTCCTGCTCCACCCTCACCTGTTCCGGTTACACTATTAGAACCATCATTTATTGAAACACTTCCTACAAAGAGAGAAACTTTCGGTACGTTTGGTTGACAATCATCATCCAGTAAATCTATCTCAACTTCTTTGACAACCTGAAGCGTCAGGCTGGGATTGTCGACACTTTTAATGCGAACTGTAATCGTACGCTTCTCAGGTTGTATTATATTATTATCTACGGGTTGAATAGAGATATTTGCTGAATACTTACCCCTTACTATCTGGACGGGACTTGTTGTCTGTATTTTATAATCTGACCCGGCCAGAACGTTACTTCCAACTACTTCAAAAGTCACATTAACCGGAAGGTTCTGCGCTAGGCTGACCTTAACGGGAATAGTCAGCGGAGTCTTTTGATTTTCATACAACGATACCTGTTCTTTTGAATCCAGAAAAACAAAATCAGGACCTTTATAAACAATTTTATCCGGCGTTTGATCACATGTGCTTAATGTCAGCATGATGATTACTCCTGCACTATTTTTTACGATAGATCTCATCATTCCTTTCATTAATATCCAGGGTTTTGCTGACTGGCAATATTAGCGTTAGCCTTGATCTCATCCTGTGGAATTGGCCACACAAACCGGAAACTATTTGATGAAAGCGAGCACACTGTTGCCGGTGCTTTACAATCACCACCACGGGTAATACCAACGCCAGCGATCCTTAAATCAAACCAGCGATGTCCTTCTAGGAAAAGTTCTTTCCTTCTTTCTATAAGAATTGCAGAAAGTAAAAGTGATGGATTACTAAGGTCTTCTACATCGGCTGTTGAAATCCGTTTCTCGCGGATAGCCTTGAGATCGGCTCTTGCCAACGTGTTTTGTCCAGACCGCGCATACGATTCAGCACGAATCAAATACATTTCACCTCCGCGAAGGGCCTTCCAATTTACCAGTCCATCTGAAACACCATTTCGTCCGAGGTATTTTGAAACCACCAACTCTCCTGGTCGCAGAGAGGTTGTGCTCGAGAAATAACTTGAATAACGGATATCTGTAGTTGTGTTATAATTCAATAATAAATTTTGTGAAGGCTTAAACGAAACACGGTTATTCACTGCAAAGAAAACATCTCCACCTACATATCCATCACCGGCCAGATAGGTAATACTCCAGATTACTTCATTGGCGATTGCTTCACTTGTCCAGATAGTAGGAAAATCAGTGCGATCCGCCAGGCCGAATCCGCTGTTGATAACTGCCGTAGCGCTGGTTATTGCCGTTGGATAATCTTTTGCATAATAGGCTACTCTTGCAAAGATCGCGTTGACTGCCACAAGATCAATGTGACTTCGGTCAGTTGCTGAATTAATGTCCTGATCGATAGACGCTAAGAGTGTTCTGGCTTGAGTAAGGTCTGCGTAAATCCTGTCGTATACTTCTTTAACTGTATTGCGTGTTGGTTTGTCAAGATTTGATTCTGTTTTGATTGGCACTCCAAGAGCCGTGGAATTCCGATCATAACTTTGTCCGAAATATCGGAGGAGATCAAAGTGAGTAAGGGCTCTGATCGCGAGGGCTTGTCCCTTTAATCTATTGGCTTGCCCTGTTTTTGATTCCTTAAATTTATCAACATTGCTTAAGAGAATATTACAATCATTGATCATGCTATACGGAGTTGCCCACACACCGGATATGGTAGCATCATTTGCAACATATAGCCAGTCGACAACACTGCGATAGGTACCGAGAGATTCAACATTCTCCGCAAGGTTATCAGACATCAG
>JANYDR010000211.1 GCA_025363495.1 Cyclobacteriaceae bacterium
AGGTATTTATATGAATCATTCTAAGTCCGGAGATTCTAGAACCACTCAATCCTTTGGCGGCCTGGGTTGCTTTTATGCCGGCTACAAGCTTGCCGGAAATTCACATTGGAAAATATTCCCAGTGTTGGGCATAGGTTTGGGTGGTGTCACAACCGTCTTAACGGGATCTTCAAATAGTGGAACTTCTTTTAATGATATAATTGCCACTCAACCAAATGCACGTTCTTTCGAAAATGGGTCTGTCTTCTTACATAATGGCCTGGTCACAGAATATCGAATCACCAAAAGTTTTTTTATTGGAATTAAAACTGGTTATAATATTTCTCTTGAAGGAAAAAAGAATTGGACAGCGCCAGGTCTTGATGAAAACATCTCTGTAAAAGATGCGTTCGGTGGTTATTATTTGCAGATGCACCTGGGGTTTTACGTCCATTAAATCACTCTAGCTACGGAGAATACATTTTAAGTCCTATTGGATTTGTTCATCATCTTCTATCAGCTTTCATAGCAATGACTTTAGGGGCGATTGTGCTGCTGATGAATGAATAAAAGTCGAATACAGATTCCACAGATCGAATACTCCTGCTGGTTTCCGCAGAACTATTAGAATTCCAGGCAAAATCTGCGAATGAGATCTGTGGGAAACGTATTCAGAAATTTTAGAACGTCCGTATTGAACCCCGAACCTAGGACTTTCAAAAACTTTTCCTTATCCTTAATTCTTATTTTCTAAACTCTCCCAAAAAATCTAAAAATCATGGTAGATAAAAAATTAAGCGGCCAGACCGCTCTGGTAACGGGGGCTAACTCCGGTATTGGTGAAGGCGTAGCCATTTCCCTTGGCGAGGCCGGTGCAAACGTAGTGGTAAACTATGTATCAAAACCCGAAACTGCTCAGGCAGTCGTGGATAAGATCAAATCGTTCGGCAGCAAAGCCATAGCTCTCCAGGCTGATGTGAGCAACGAGGAACAAGTAATAAGCATGTTCAAGCAGGCGATAAAAGAATTCGGCACGATTGATATTCTGGTTAACAATGCCGGTTTACAAAAAGATGCCAAGTTCGACGAGATGACGTTAAGCCAGTGGAACATTGTAATGAATGTGAACCTCACCGGTCAGTTTCTTTGTGCACGTGAAGCCATAAAGGAATTTATGAAACGTGGACCTGTTCCCGAACGATCACAGGCTTTGGGAAAGATTATTTGCATGAGTTCAGTACACGAGCTTATTCCATGGGCCGGGCATGTAAACTATGCTTCATCCAAAGGTGCCATTCGTATGTTCATGCAAAGCCTCGCACAAGAATATGGAGATCGTAAAATAAGAGTAAATAGCATTTGTCCTGGTGCAATTCAGACACCTATAAATACGGATGCATGGGCAACTCCGGAAGCTCTCAATAGTCTGATGTCATTGATTCCTTATAATCGAATCGGTCAGCCTTCTGATATTGGAAAGCTTGCCGTATTTCTTGCTTCCGACGACAGTGATTACATCACTGGTGCCAGTATCTTTATTGATGGGGGTATGACAGTGTTTGAAGGATTCGCGACGGGAGGATGAGGCAGTAGGCAAGTTACAAAGGGCAGTAGGCAAAGTGGTTTCAATATTTGTGAAAGTTAGTTGCTTTAACCGGCCCATACTGATTACTGATTACTGACCACCGATCACAATTTACCTTTCACCAACCACACTTTTTACCAACTACCTTTTACCCTCTCACCAAATCCCTCTCGCAACATGCCCGCTAAAGACGCAGAACAATCCCGATTAGATGAAAATGCTAAAAAACCAGTGCCCCTTGTAAAATGGGGACCTTATTTATCCGAGCGTCAATGGGGAACTGTTAGGGAAGATTATAGCGCTGACGGCGATGCATGGAATTATATTTCACATGATCAATCTCGCTCACGCGCCTATCGCTGGGGTGAAGATGGTATTGGCGGAATTTCAGATACGAACCAGAACCTTTGCTTTGCTCTTGCACTTTGGAATGGCAAAGATCCGATCTTAAAAGAACGATTTTTTGGACTGACCAACAGCGAGGGCAATCATGGTGAGGACTGCAAGGAGCTTTATTATTATCTTGATAACACGCCGACACATTCCTATATGAAGATGCTGTACAAGTATCCTCAGCAGGAATATCCATACGAAGCTCTGATCAATGTAAACCGTGGACGCGGAAAATCAGAACCGGAATTTGAGCTTCTCGATACCGGCATCTTTAATGACAATCAGTACTTCGATGTATTTATCACCTATGCTAAAAATGCAGATGACGATATCCTGATTGAAATTGAAGTTGCCAACCGTGGCAAAAAAGCAGCAGACATTACAGTTCTTCCGACGCTTTGGTTTACCAATCGTTGGGCGTGCGGCGACGTAGAGACAAAACCAACAATTCAACTTCAAAAAAATAAAAAAACTTCCTGGGGAACTGTTGTTACCGAACATGAAAAACTAGGCACCTACTATTTTTATTTTGAAACACCTGATAAAACATTGTTCACAGAAAATGAAACTAATCAGGAACGTTTATTTGGAGTACCTGATAATACTTCTTATGTAAAGGATGCATTTCATAAAGTAATTGTGAATGGCCAGAATATTCTTGACAGTAAAGATGACGGAACCAAGTTCGCCCCTGTTTATCAATTAAATCTAAAAGGGAAAAGCAGTAAAAAAATTCTTCTTCGTCTAAGTAAAGCAGAAGTTAAAAACCCGTTTGAAGGAACTGAAAGTATTTTTTCACAAAGATTAAAAGAAGCAGATGAATTCTTTGAAAAGTTTGCACCTTTAAATGCATCTGAGGACGTGAAGAATATCCAACGCCAGACATTTGCAAGCCTGTTGTGGAGTAAACAATATTTTCATTATGATGTGGAGCGATGGCTTAACGGCGATCCTGGTCTCCCCCCTCCTCCTGAAAGCAGAAAGTATGGCCGAAATAATACATGGAAATATTTAAAGAATGAAGATATTATCTCCATGCCAGATACCTGGGAGTACCCCTGGTATGCCGCGTGGGACCTTGCCTTCCATTGCATTCCTATGTCGTTGATTGACCCGGTGTTTGCAAAAAATCAATTGCTCTTGATCATGCGCGAATGGTACATGAACCCGGCGGGACAAATACCGGCGTATGAGTGGAACTTCTCCGATGTAAATCCTCCCGTTCATGCGTGGTCAGCATTATGCGTGTACAGAATTGAAAAAACAATTAAGGGCACAGGCGATATAGAATTTCTGAAACGCGTCTTTCAAAAACTCCTTATCAATTTTACATGGTGGGTGAACCGCAAGGATGAAAACGATAATAATATTTTTGAAGGCGGTTTCCTCGGACTGGATAACATTGGTGTGTTCAATCGAAACGAAATCCCGAAAGGCGCATTGCTTGAACAAGTAGATGGCACCAGTTGGATGGCCATGTATGCCCTCAACATGATGGACATCGCATTGGAGATAGCTGTTGTTGATTCCTCATTCGAAGATGTAGCAACAAAATTCTACGAGCACTTTGTATTGATCGCAGAGTCCATTAACGAAGCGAAACTATGGGATGAAGATGACGGATTTTTCTATGATCTGCTCACCATGCCAAACGGAGAAGGAATTCCGTTAAAAGTTCACTCTACTGTTGGACTCAGTGTATTGCTGGCTGTTTCTATCATCGATTTCAAAAAAATTGAAAAGCTTAAAGATTTCCAGAAGCGAATTGAATATTTTAAAAACTATCGTTTAAAAACAGGAAAGTATCTTCCTAACGAACAAGTAAAAGAAGGAGAAAACATCCTTATCTCACTGGTAAAAAAAGAAAAACTCGTCCGCATTCTCCAGAAACTGCTGGATGAAAATGAATTCCTTGCTCCTGGTGGTATTCGGGCCGTATCAAAATTCCATGAAAAGAATCCTTACTTTATTAGTGTAGCAGGCGGAACTTATAGTATTGGCTATGATCCGGGGGAATCTACGTCAGGAATGTTTGGCGGAAATTCAAATTGGCGCGGACCAATATGGATGCCAACAAATTATCTTCTGATCAAGGCATTGAAGAAATACTATCAGTATTATGGAGAGTCATTGAAACTTGAATATCCAACCGGCTCTGATAACTGGTTAAACCTTGAACGAA
>JANYDR010000213.1 GCA_025363495.1 Cyclobacteriaceae bacterium
ACCCGAACGACAAATTTGGTTACATGGCTCTCTCATCCATTAGGTAATTTATATAAACACACGCCTCGTGGCGTACCGGATTCCACTGATACAATGCAGATTTTCGCAAAATTCTTTATCGTAAGTTCCGTGGAAATCTGCGTGTATTAGATCAGCGAAAATCTGCGGGAAATGCATTAATCCTTTTTTCGTATTTTCGCGCCTCAATTTTTTCAAATCAAATGATTTCTGCTAATAATATATCCCTGCAATTCGGGAAACGCGTGCTGTTCGATGAGGTGAACATCAAGTTTGTCGGAGGGAATTGCTACGGAGTCATCGGTGCAAACGGTGCCGGTAAATCGACGTTCTTAAAAATTCTCGCAGGCGACCAGGACCCAACGCGCGGTAATGTGACTATTGATACCGGAAAGCGTATGGCAGTCCTTCGTCAGAATCACTATGAGTTTGATGAAGTAACAGTATTGGACACTGTGATGATGGGACACGCAAAACTGTGGAGCATCATGAAAGAGAAAGATGCGATCTACGCTAAACCTGATTTTTCCGAAGCGGATGGTATTCGTAGTTCGGAACTTGAAGGTGAATTTGCTGAAATGAACGGCTGGAATGCGGAATCAGATGCCGCTGCCTTATTGAGCGGACTTGGTATTACTGAAGATGATCATGGAAAGCTTCTTAAAGAATTAAGCGGCAATTTAAAAGTTCGCGTGCTCCTTGCCCAGGCAATCTTTGGAAATCCTGATATCCTTATTCTCGATGAGCCCACGAATGATCTTGATTTAAAAACCGTTACCTGGTTAGAAGATTTTTTGTTGGAATTTAAAAATACGGTGATCGTTGTTTCTCACGATCGTCACTTCCTGGATACGGTTTGTACGCATATCGTGGATATTGATTTCAACGCCGTAAAACTTTACACAGGAAATTACTCTTTCTGGTACCAGTCCAGTCAGCTTGCATTGGCACAACGCTCGTCGGCCAATAAGAAAGCAACTGAAAAGAAAGCAGAACTCCAGGAATTCATTGCCCGCTTCAGTGCGAATGCCTCCAAATCAAGACAGGCTACCAGTCGCAGAAAACTTTTGGAAAAAATCAATGTTGATGACATTCAGGCATCGACCCGTCGCTATCCTGCGATCATTTATCAGCAAGCTCGCACGGCAGGCGATCAGATCTTGCACATCGAAAATCTGACTGGCTCCGGTAACGGAGCTATTCTCTTTAAGAATCTGGAGTTATTTGTAAATAAAGGTGAGAAAATCGCGTTCCTAAGCAAAGACAGCCAGGCAGTAACAGCGTTATTTCAAATATTGGTGGGGGAGAAAAAGCAGGATAAGGGAGATTTCAGATTTGGTCAGACCATAACTACCGCCTACCTGCCATCGAACAACGAGAAGTATTTCCAATCAGATGAGAATCTTGTTGATTGGCTCCGCCAGTTTGCTGCCGAAGAAAATAAAGATGAAGTCTACATACGCGGATTCCTCGGTAAGATGTTGTTCTCCGGTGAAGAAGTGTTTAAAAAATGCAGCGTGCTCTCCGGGGGTGAAAAAATGCGCTGCATGATCTCACGTATGATGCTTGCGCAGGGTAATCTTTTAATATTGGATGAACCAACAAATCATCTTGACCTTGAGTCAATCACCGCATTTAATAATGCTTTGAAAGATTTCCCAGGCACTGTTCTATTCACATCGCACGATCATGAATTCACGCAGACAGTTGCTACACGAATTGTAGAAATTTCTCCGAATGGATTCCTGGATAAGCTGATGACATACGATGAGTATATAGAAAGTGAGAGGGTAGCAGAGCAGAAGGAAGCGCTTTATGCGTAACAACCTTAAGATCGGCTACTTCACCACCATTTTCGTTGTCAGAATCTTTCCGCCGCTATTTACACGGACTAAATACATTCCAGGCGTTAATGAAGTTACTGGGGCAACAGACCAGTTATTAATACCTTGTTTTAGATCCTTTCTGATTTCTGTATAAAGATGTTGGCCAGTGACTGTGAATACCTCAATCAGCGCCTCACCTTGTACCAAAGATGTAAATTGTTTTGTAAACTCTGCTCCTTGGGTAGGATTAGGATATATCATTAATGAAGAAGCTTCAGAAGGCTGCACTGTAATCTTTACCCCACATCATGAAATTACCATTTACCAAAGCCGGGCTAGGGTTGGATATTTGCAATAAGCTGTTGGCGTTCTGACTTTGCGAAGTACTCTGACTCAACCCCGAGCCCGTGTCAACTCCTATACCCGCTATATCATTAATGTATAAATTGTGAGTTGTAGTCGCAGGATAAACCACTGTTCCTGTCGAAGATAAATAATTGGTGGCCACAGTTTGATCAAGTGTGATACCATATTTTATCGCAAGGTAGGATTCAATCTGTTGGCGGTTGGCAGTAGTAAGTGGACTGTTGTACGCCGCAACCTCCGTTAAGTCACCCTTCATACCACCTGTAGTGGCTGTTGCATGTCGTCCTATGCGGAGCGTTGGAGCTGTCACTGCGCCGTTGTCCCCACTAAAAACATTATGCGCACCATTAATATGTATTCCATACCCGGCATTCCTGTAAAAATGAGCAATCACAAATGAACTTGTATTGACTGAAATGGAAGAAACCGGACCGCTAAGACTTCCAGAATTATCACGTTGTTGATAGAAATATTTATCGGTGTTAGCGACTTTGAAAGAAATTAATGGTGTCGTGGCGGTCGTTCGGTCCAGCATGTAATCACCCGCACCATCCGCGGTTCCACCGGCAATAAAAGACGATAGTTTAA
>JANYDR010000270.1 GCA_025363495.1 Cyclobacteriaceae bacterium
TCAAGAGCAAAGGAAATTTTTAGGACGCAATTATCTTAATTCAAAATTAAAGTCACAGCTCGCAACAGCTTAGTAATGTGGACCTTTTGGAAAAAACTCTTTTTTTGTAAAAGTAGATTAAGGAATGTAAGATTGGTTAAGTCCGTCAAGAATTTGAACCTAAAATTACTTTCTGAGAAAATTTTTCTTCCCACCGGTCTTCTCAAGGAGCTTCACTTCCTCAATTGTTATGTCATGCGAGAGCGCTTTGCACATATCATAGACTGTCAGGGCTGCCACCGTAACAGCCGTAAGGGCCTCCATCTCTACACCCGTTTTTGCAGATATCGTCACAGTAGACAATAGATACACCCGTTTGTCTTTTACTGAATAAGTGATCTGACAATCTTCTAACCCAATGGGGTGGCAGAAAGGTATTAGGTCGGAAGTTTTTTTGGCACCCATCACCCCGGCAATAATTGCTGTTTGAAATACGGGGCCTTTTTTAGTTACTAATTCGTTGTTTCTGACTTCGGACAAGACTTTTTTTCCCAGAAAGACAACGGCCAGGGCTCTCGCCGTACGCTTTGTTATTTTTTTCTCTGATACATCCACCATTTTAGGATTTCCGGCAATGTCAACATGACTTAAGGTAAGCTTCTTCATTTCTGGTTATCTTGAATCAAAAATAACTATTTCATGGTCAGTGTTTCAGAAGCAACCTCATTCATTGCGCAGTACCTTTTCAGGCCTGAAAAAGAACGCATAAAAATTGAACTGCTGGAGGGCAGGATTCTTTCCGAAAGCGTAAAGGCAGACCGGGATTTCCCTCCCTTTGACCGGGTGGCAATGGATGGAATTGCTATTCAATTCAATTCTTTTGAAGAAGGTTGGAGGGATTTTAAAGTAGAAGGACTTCAGGCTGCAGGTCAGCCACGGTCCACGTTGCGCGATCATCAGAACTGCATCGAGGTTATGACTGGAGCAATGCTGCCAATTGGCTCTGATACTGTAATTCGTTATGAGGATATTTCAATTGTAAACAAAATCGCGAAAGTCAAGATTGAGTCAATCGAAAAAGGTCAAAGCATTCATCCACGGGCCAGCGATGCAAAAAAAGGTGACGTGCTTCTGGCAGCCGGACATCGTATTTCTCCCTCCGAAGTAGCCTTGTTGGCAGCCGTTGGCAAAAGCGATGGGGAGGTCCTGGCTTTTCCTAAAACAGCCATAGTATCCACCGGTGATGAATTGGTCGATATCCATGACCTTCCTCAACCACATCAGATCAGAAGATCCAATAGTTATGCACTTCGAACTGCGCTCACTACGATGGGATGTACCCCTACCCTTTTTCATTTGAAAGATGAACGAAACGCGTTGCACGATGAGCTTTCTAAAATTCTTATTAATTATCAATTGGTTATTCTTAGTGGCGGTGTATCGAAAGGAAAATTTGATTTAGTGCCTGCTGCACTCGAGTCATTGGGTGTGAAAAAGATTTTTCACGAGGTAAGTCAGAAACCCGGTAAACCTTTTTGGTTTGGCGTAACTAAAAAACAGGTTGTCTTTGCCTTTCCAGGAAATCCTGTGTCAACATTTCTGTGCTTCTATCGCTACCTGAAACCCTGGTTGGAAAAAAGCATGGGAATAGAAAAACCAGTCGGATCCGCAGTCCTTGCTAATGATTTTTCCTATGAAGCAAACCTTATGACATATTTCCTTCAGGTTAAAATAAAAAATGAAGCAGGTCGATTGATAGCATATCCAATTCCTGGAGGAGGATCAGGAGATTTCGCTAATCTAAAAGATGCTGATGGATTCTTAGAACTCGAATCTCACCGAACTTATTTCAAGGCAGGCGAAGTCTTCCCCTTCATCCCCTACCGAATCTAGAACCCAGAACCCAGAACTCTGAACCTAGAACTCAGAACCCTCATGACAGTCCTCCTCGCTCCTGATAAATTCAAAGGATCGCTCACCGCAAAACAAGTATGTATAGCGCTTGAGGAGGCAATTCTTTCTATAAATCCTTTAGTCAAAGTTATTTCCATTCCATTAGCTGACGGTGGTGAAGGCACTTGTGATTTATTGACAGAATCCAGTAACGGATCGTATATCAGTGTTGAGGCCTTTGACCCATTGTTTCGTGAGATCGAATCAGGATATGGAATTTCTTTGGACGGGATACAGGCCTTTATTGAAATGGCAAAAATCTCGGGACTTCAACTTTTAAAATCTGAAGAAAGAAACCCTATGTTAACAACAACTCTTGGAACGGGCCAGTTGATTAAACATGCAATAGAGCATGGGGTAAAACACATAATACTTGGCATCGGGGGAAGCGCTACAAATGATGCTGGTATTGGCATGGCAGAGGCACTCGGTTTTTCATTTATGTCTTCAGATAATAAAAAATTAAAACCTGTTGGAGAAAATCTGCTTCATATTGATACCGTTGATGTCAGTCAGATACATCCTTTGCTTTCACAAACACAGTTTACCGTATTGTGTGATGTCGACAATCCTTTGTTCGGCAAAAACGGAGCAGCATGTGTCTTTGGTCCTCAGAAAGGGGCAACGAAAGAAATGATAATACAACTGGATCTGGGTCTTCAGAATTTTAAAAGAGTCATAAGATCAGTGTTTAAAACAGAGGTTGATTTTCCGGGAGCAGGCGCAGCAGGCGGCTTAGGTGCCGGAGCAAAAGTTTTTCTTAATGCACAATTATCAAATGGATTTGATTTCATCTCAACGTTTACAAAACTCGAAGATGCTATACGTATTGCAGATTTGATAATTACCGGCGAAGGGAAGATTGATATTCAAACTTTTTCAGGCAAAGTTGTCAAGGGGGTTTCAGATCTCGCGGCACGTTACCAAAAGCAATGCATTGCTTTTACAGGCAAACTTGATATGCCCGAAGAGATGATTTCGTCTCTTAACCTTCAGAAAATAATCTCCCTTTCAAATGATCATATTTCTGATTCACAGGCTATTGCAAAGGCTTTTTCTATCTTGAAAGAACGGGCAGAGTTGCTGCGGGCATTGATTTCCGGGCATTAAAAATCGATTTGGAGCGACTCGGGCATCGCAGTAACTTTGCAATCCAATTAACGGTATTGTAGGAATTGGTTTAATTGTAAAATCAACAATCATGTTTGATAGTTTAAGTCTCAAATTAGAGAAGGCCTTTCAGAACTTAAAAGGTCAGGGAAGAATTACTGAAATCAACGTAGCCAATACTGTTAAGGAAATTCGCAAAGCGTTGATTGACGCCGATGTTAATTACAAAGTAGCAAAAGAGGTTACGGATGATATCAAGGAAAAAGCATTGGGCCAAAATGTACTTACAGCCATATCTCCCGGACAGTTGCTTACCAAAATTACCAATGACGAGCTCACTCGTCTCATGGGTGGTGAAAGTGAGGATATTAATATCGAAGGTAATCCCGCTGTAATTCTGATAGCAGGGTTGCAAGGTTCCGGTAAAACTACTTTTAGTGGTAAGCTGGCTAGCTACCTGAAGCGGCAAGGTCGCCAGGTGATGCTGGCTGCATGCGATATCTATCGACCGGCGGCCATTGATCAATTGAAAGTTTTAGGTCAACAGATTGGTGTAGAGGTTTACGCCGAACCTGAAAATAAAGACGCAATTAAAATAGCAAGGGCTGCAATTGATTACGCTAAGAAAAATAATTTCCGTATTGTCATTGTAGATACTGCAGGTCGCCTGGCAGTAGATGAGGCGATGATGGATGAGATCGCCGGGCTGAAAGAGGCCCTGAAGCCCTCTGAGACGTTATTTGTTGTGGATTCAATGACAGGTCAGGATGCGGTAAATACCGCAAAGACATTCAATGAGAGACTGAATTTTGATGGGGTAGTCCTAACAAAGCTTGATGGTGATACACGGGGTGGTGCCGCGCTTTCGATACGTAGGGTTGTAGAAAAGCCAATCAAATTTGTAAGCTCAGGGGAAAAGATGGAAGCATTGGATCGCTTCTACCCCGATCGTATGGCGGGAAGGATACTTGGCATGGGTGATGTGGTAAGTCTCGTTGAGAAAGCCCAGGAAAGCTTTAATCAGGAAGAGGCTGCGCGTCTGCAAAAAAAAATCAGAAAGAATCAATTTGATTTCAATGACTTTCTCACTCAATTAGAGCAGATAAAGAAGATGGGTAATATGAAGGATCTTCTGGGAATGGTTCCCGGAATGGGCAAGGCACTGAAAGATGTTGACATCGATGACAATTCGTTCAAGCCAATTGAAGCTATCATCCGTTCAATGACAACTAAAGAGAGGGAAAATCCGGATGTGATAAACAGCAGTCGTAAGAACCGAATTGCTTCGGGAAGCGGTACCTCGGTCCAGCAAGTCAATCAATTGTTAAAACAATTTGAGGACATGCGAAAAATGATGAAGACAATGAATAAGATGGGTGGCGGCAAACGGGCCTTATCAGCGCTGAACCCTTTTGGCCGTTAGTAAATCGCGACAGATGGCGAATAAAAATATCTCATGATAAAAACTATGCGCCTGAATACTTCGTTAATAGAGAAGTTTACAGATAACTAAATTCCTAAAATGCCCCGTCCGCCTACTACTGGATGGGGTATTTTTGTGTTGAAGAATTTTCAACTTTTTGTATTTCAAACCAACTAACTAAAACAAATTAAAATTATGAAAAGATCACTTTACGTTCTCGCGCTTGTACTCATGGCTACCATGGCAGTAATGGCACAGGAAGACAAGAGCAAACGACCAAGTCCTCCGGCGACAGCAGAAGGCACAATTGATGGAGTGAAGATTAAAATCGATTATTCCACCCCTTCTGCAAAAGGAAGGAAGATGCTTGGTGGAATCGAAAAGTACGGAACCGTATGGCGCACAGGTGCCAATGAAACGACTACTATTGAATTCAGCGCTGCAGTTAAAATTGAAGGAAAGGCGGTCCCCGCCGGAAAGTATGGTTTGTTCAGCATTCCTGGAGAAAATGAATGGGTGATTATCATTAACAAGGGAATTAAATGGGGTGCCTATACTTACAAAGAGGAAGAAGATGTCATTCGTGTTAC
>JANYDR010000330.1 GCA_025363495.1 Cyclobacteriaceae bacterium
TAAAAACTATGCCAGGGCTGATAGGTGGGAAAATGATTTTTTTAGATCACGAAATCTCTACCGCTCATTGGCTATAATCTCCTAATTTCAAAAACAATCTTTAACATTTCAGTAATCGACACTGTCTTGCATATTTATTGATTGAGTGAAACTTGAAATCAGATGAGTTCAGAAAAATTGACTCTGTGTTGGCTGAAGCGTGGACTCTTTTTAGTCACTTTATCAGTACTGCTACGACTAGCTGCACCGCCACGCTTAATGCTTCCGGAGAAACGAACGGTCAGTATAGTTGGTATACTGTTTCTGCCGGTGGAACCGCTATTACAGGTCAAAATAACAACAGCCTCACAACTCCTATTATTACCACAACAGCTACCTATTATGTTTCAATTACAAGTAATAGCTGTGAAAGTACTAGAACTTCGGTAACAGCGACAATCATTAATTGTACACCGCCGGTCATCGCAACTGACCAGCTCACTACACAGATTGGTGGTAAGATAACGTTGAATTTAGTGCCTCTCATTACCACGACAAACAACAACCTTGACCTGATTTCGCTGAAGGTTGTTGTGCCTCCTTCGGGCGGAGCAACGGCATCTATTGATGGAGCAGGTATCCTGACTATCGACTATGGAAATAAGAATTTCTCAGGTACCGATCAGATCACTATTAAAGCTTGTGATACAAATGGCTATTGCTCCACGCAGAAGTTTAACATTGATGTGGCTGGAGACATTACCGTATTCAACGGCATTTCACCGGGTGGGGTTAATCCAAATTTTATCATCCAATACATTGACATTTTACCAGATACCAAGAAAAACAAAGTTTCCATTTTTGATCGTTGGGAAAATCTGATCTGGCAGGGTACCAACTACAATAACACTTCAGTTGTATTTAGTGGAGTCAGCGATAACGGAAGCACCGTGCCATCGGGTGTATATTTTTACAAAATAGAATTTACCGGCGGTCGTAAGACCTTAACGGGTTTCATTTCATTACGAAGACAATAACCAACATGAAATATATTCCACTGACATTTTCATTTTGGGTTCTTTCATTTGTGGTACAAGCCCAGCAAGATCCATTGTATTCACAGTACTTCAATAATCCAATGCTTATCAATCCCGTTTTTGCAGGAAGCAATGAGAGACTTTATGCTGGTGTTGCTTACCGCTCGCAGTGGTCTGGTGTTGATGGCGGGCCTACCACTCTTAACTTTAATAGTCATCTTTCGTTAGCGAATAATAAAGTTGGCGTCGGAGCTTTGGTAGTTCAGGACCAGCTCGGTGACATCAAGAACACTCAGTATGGCAGCACTTTTTCCTATCGGATCAAATTGCCGCATTCCACATTTTCATTTGGCATGCAGGCTGGGTTTACCCGCTATACTACTGATCCCGGCGCCGTTAAAGTGCTGAATAACCCTGATCCAGCGTTTAATCAATTCATAGAAACAAAATTTAATACGGGTGTTGGACTTCTATTAGTAAATGAACGATACATGGTAAGTCTTTCAGTACCACGTATGCTGGCCAGCACTGTAAGTAATGGAGGGCAAAATATACAAGTGTATAATCAGAATTTTTACCTGTACGGATCCTATATTCTCTATGTGAATGAACGGATCAAATTCAAGCCCTCCACTCTACTGAGAGCCACTGCCGGAACGCCGGTATCTGCAGATGTGAATTGCAATTTTATTTTCAATGATCTCTATACTGCAGGCCTCTTCACTAGAAACTTAAATACGTATGGCGTGTTAGTGCAGATGATAGTGGGCAATTATCGCCTTGGCTATGTTTTTGAATTACCTGGTAATGGCTCGTCACTAAACTATAATACTCACGAAATAAGTTTGTCACTTTCGCTGGATGTTCGTAAATCCCATAATCATTCTTCATCGGGATATTAATAAAAATCACTTACGTTCTACTCCATTTTCAATCCATTCACAGGATTAGATTTTAATACTTTTCTGATTTGTGTAGAAACGGTTATCACTAGAATGAGTATAAGGATCATTGCCGCGATAACAACGCCGGAATAATTCATTGGCATATGATATGGCTCGCCGGTTTCTATAACAAACTTCACCAATATATAACTGATTGGCATTCCAACAAGCAATGCGACAGCAAACAAAATTGCATACTGCTGTGTGATGACAGCTGCAATACTTTTAATTCCGGCTCCCAATACTTTTCGGATACTGAACTCTTTGACCCTGCCTGCAACGTTGAGTGTCATCAAGCCATATAAGCCTAAACTTGCCAAGGACAATGCAATGAAACCAAATATCTTCATGACGGTTTCATAAATATTTATTTCCACAAAGTAATTTCCCCACACATCATCCTGATATCCACCTTGAAAAGGAATTTCAGGAAAAAGTTTTACCCAGTAAGCTTGCAATGCCCCATATGTACGTTTTTCTGAGCCAGGTCGAACTCTCACGGACAAATAGCGATAATGTTCTCTATCAGCCACCCTGAAAATGATTGGATTCACTTTGCTTTTAAAACTGTAACTATGAAAATCACGTACGACTCCAATAATTTCATACTGGGTGCTATCAATTTTGAATAATTGTCCAACAGGCTGTTCCAATCCAAGGCTCACAGCGAAACTCTCGTTCACCAGCACAGTTTGTTTGTCGCTTTCATGATGATCTTTAAATACCCGGCCCTGTTGAAGGTGTATCCCCATCGTCTCAAAATAATTCGGTTCTACCGACAACTGATCAACTTCATTTTGATGGCCGTTCAAATGAACGATAACAGTAGCATGGCTTTTACCCAGATGGTTCACAGATCCTGATATCGTGAGGACATTGGGGTCCGAAGCCATCGCTGCACTCACCTGTTCAAAAGCAGCAAGATCAGGTACTTTCATATATAGTGCCGCCTCCTGATTATAACCCCAACTCCGGCTTGCCAGGTAGGATGTATTTTGAGTAAACATGACTGCACTTGTAACAAAGAGGCAAGCCAAAATCAATTGAACACCCAGGAATATTTTAGTAAGTGGATTTTTCTTGCCAAACTGGACAGACCCTCTGAGTATTCTTATTACCTCAAATTTGGAAATATAAAATGCAGGATAGATGCCTGACGCAATTGCTGTAAAAAGCATGATGGAAATAAGGTATATCCAAAGAGATGAATCATTTAATGTAAATCCCATGCTAAAATGCCACATCTCCTCAAACCCTGGAATAAAAATAGTCATGCCTAAAATAAGTCCGAGGATCAGCGCAAAAAACGTAATCACGATATTTTCAGTCAAAAACTGGATGATAACAACCAGCCGCGTGGCACCTATTGTTTTTCTCACACCAATTTCTTTAAGTCTTTTAGCCGCCGTGACGATGGCGATATTGATGTAATTAAAACAAGCTAGAGTCAGCAGGAATATGCAAATAATGGATAAGTACGTGATAGTTTCGTAATTGAAATCTGAGCTCCTGGATATATCATCTTTTATATGTCCGGATGTTTCATGCAAGGTTGCGAGCGGCTCAAAGGCGAATGAAGAAATTGCCCAGTCTTCTTCAACCGCCTTATTTTGAATGATCCGATATTTTTCCATCTCCTTCGAAATGGTCCTAAGATCCGATGGGTTGTCTACTTGTATCAGCGTAGCATTTACAAATGCGCTCCAATCATCAAAACGATAGTCAGGATCTGACGTCCTGAAGTTTTCAAAGTTGATCAGAAAATTAAAGTCAATTGTGCGCGACTTCGGAAATGCTTCAGCAACACCAGTAATCTTAAAGGGCTTGCTCTTTTTGTCATCAAACTTCATCAATATGCTCTGGCCTATAGGATTTTCTTCTCCAAAGTATTTGGAAGACATTTCCTCACTTAGGATTATGCTGTTAATGTCAGTCAATGAATGGGATGTTCCCCACTTCATAGGAAAAGTAAACATCTCTAAAAATTGGGAGTCCGTAAATCTTACCCTTTCATGAAATACTTTGTCCTCGTATTTCAGCACCACATTTCTGTCCTCGACCCTGCACACTTTTTTTATTTGAGCAAAGTCTTCTTTAAGCATCTCGCCAAGTGGCCTAGGAGTCGTTCCATGCTCCTGCATGGTTCCATCACGGTCTGCCATAAATGTTACCAGGTAAACCTCGTTCTTATTTTTATGGAATTGGTCTGTACCGTAAGTCCAATGAGCAAAGGCATACAGAAAAATGCAGATACCCAATGCCATGGACAATCCAAAAATATTGATGAATGAACTCATTGGGGTTTTCATCAAACCTCGAAGAGAAGTTTTAAAGTAGTTCTTGAACATGCCGTACTGATTTAAAGTGGTGGATCCTTCCAGATTTTTTAGCAAAGTTGGTCTGAGTAGCCTGATCATATCCCAGGTGTAAATTCTCGTGGCCTTTTTTTTGGATAATTTCTCAACGTTATTGTAAAAAATCTCCTCCATGTCACCTTCGATTTCTTCCAGGTATTCTTTCTTTAAAAAGTACCGTAAGACCTTTAATGGCCACTTGGGTGGATTGATATCGTTAAGCTGATTCATATAGTTTTCAGGTCATAGGCAATTCTGGGTATCGAATCCCAGAGCCCGGCGTTCAAGGTCTACGACGTTTCTGATCGCGGCAAACCCAAGCTCATTACGTATCAGAAGACCGGCGGCATTGGCGTACACCGCTTCGATATGGACGCGAACTACGCCTACATCTCGACCGAGATGGCCGGCTACATCGGCAA
>JANYDR010000457.1 GCA_025363495.1 Cyclobacteriaceae bacterium
AGCTCGTCCATAAACTGCTCGGTATTTAACTGAGCTTCCAGGTAAGCTGATTTGTGCGCGTTGAACCAATCGCGGTTATTATTTTTCGACAGCTTTGTGAGAAAATCCAACGTGGACTTTTTGATGGGAGAATGCATATGATCCGATTACTTCAAAACCATTTGAGCAAATAATCTTTCCAGCATCTCACCGGCATCCATGCATAATCCCGGATGGACCTTTGATGTTTGCACGATAGTACTTCTTGCAGCCGTTAGCCAGCGAAAGCGTTCGGGCATTGAAAGCAAACCAATGGAACCTCCCTCCTGTCCGCCTTTACAGATTTGCTCAAAAGCGGTTAGGTGTTCGTGTAATTCAGCGATATCAATCCCGGCGCAGAAAGCTTTGAGCCTGGGTTCATTCAATTCAAATTTCAACTGCAAAAACTTTTGCTCTTTACAGTAGATAATGACACCAACGTTAAGAAACTCTTCACGCTCCACCTGTGGAACTACCCGGATTACCGCGGATTCAAATACGTGTTGCTCTTGCATGTTGGGCTTCTTTAACAAAGATATCAGAATGTGCGACGCGTGATTCTAAAAAATGAGCATATGCCTCACGATGCTCTTCGGCGGATCTGAATGCAGTTTCATTTATGAGCCATTCATCAGGCACAAGTGAAACGATTGAACGAATCTTGTCGGATGTGAGTATTGCCCGGAAGGGTGCATCAACATGCTCAAGTTGTGTAGCATAAGGAAGCATGACATGGTCTTTCACTTGCGTGAATGGCTTTTGCATCTGTCGTTCCCAATCTAACCAGTTGTGATGAACATATAAAGAAGCACCGTGATCAATAAGCCATAACTCGTTGTGCCACAAAAGCATATTAGTATTACGTGAAGTACGATCTACATTGATTAACAAGCAATCCAACCATACGACCTGAGATGTAAGAATTGTGTTGACTTTCTTTACCAACGAATCGAAAGTAATAGTATCTGATAGATAATGAAGTGCGAGGTTAAGTTCGGTGTTGGTTTTTAACAGATCTTGAATCTTTTTATCATCCTCCATCCTTCCAAAGGAGCTGTCGAGGTTGGCAAATACAATTTCAGGCACATTAAAACCCAGGGCACGTGCAATTTCACCACCAATTAATTCAGCGATCAATGCTTTTGACCCTTGGCCGGCGCCTCTGAACTTCAATACATATAAGAATTGGTCGTCAGCTTCAACAATTGCCGGTAATGAACCTCCCTCGCGAAGTGGCGTAACGTAACGGGTAACGTTAACTGTTCTTAAAAGAGGGCTATTCATGAAACATAAAATTACGATAAAGGAATTTGATATAATTAAAAATGAAGCAGTGAATAATGAATAATGAATAATGAATAATGAAAGAATGAAATCTTAAACAAATCAGCTGACCCATTTTTAACTATTCGTTACTTCATTTTTCATTCAAGCTTCTTGCCAATTTCCCAATGATGCCCAAACGGATCGACAACCCGACCTGTGCGCCAGCCATACTCTTCATTTATAGGAGACACTTCGGTTGCGCCGGCTTTCAGAGCTTGAGCAAATACCGCATCAGGATCAGGTACTGTTAGTATCATTCGCGCGGTTCCGCCACCCAACGTTTCCGGACTAAAGTTTTTATGCTCCGGCGATTCGTCGCTCATCCAGAACTCGGCACCATTGATTGACAACTTTGCAACGACTGCTGTTGGATCGTCAAGTCTGAATGCTTCAGTAGCGCCGAAAGCTTGTTTGTAAAAATCAAGTGCTTTAAAGCTATCACGGACGGATAACCAGGGTGAAAGGGATGTAGTGTTTTTATTCATAGGATTAATTGAAGGCATACTCAACTACTACAGCTAAAACTCACGACCGCAAATGGAAAGCCTTAGGTTTAGTAAATGCCCTCAACCCCGCATGACTCAATGTTGCTCCAAATCCGGAATGCTTCCGTCCGCTCCATGGCAATGCAGCACTCACCCTGTCACAGCAATTCCAATAGCCTGTGCCTGAGTTTACTTTCCGCAATATACTCTCGGCCCTTGATTCATCTTTTGTATAAACAGCGGCTGTTAACCCATATTCAGTGTCGGCCATCTTTTCAATTGCTTCTGCATCATCTTTTACTTTCATGATGCCTATAACGGGACCAAAAGATTCATCCATCATAACCCCCATTTCATGAGTAACTTCTGTAAGAACAGTAGGCTCGAAATAGAAACCTTTGCCATCAACACGTTTCCCGCCGGTATGAAGCGTAGCTCCATATTTTATTGCTTCGTTTACTTGCTCCTCGATAATATCAACCTGCTCTTTGCGTGTGAGAGGCCCAATGTAAACACCTGCTTCCGTCGGTGCTCCCATCTTGTAGGACTTGACTTCCTTAACAAACTCTTCCAGGTAGGAATCATATACTTTCTCGTGAACATAAATGCGCTCTACCGAACAGCAGCTCTGACCATTATTATAAAAAGCCCCGTCGGCTGTCCCCGCTGCCACTGCTTTAATATCTACCACGTCATCTGCAACATAAAGAGGATCTTTTCCACCGAGTTCACATTGACATGGTACCATTTTTGAAGCAACTTTCTCATAAATATATTTCCCGGTTTTATATGAGCCAGTAAAAAAATACCCGTCGAGCGGAAGATCAAGCATCCATTCTCCAACAGACTTTGCTCCTATTGCTATTGAAAAAATATCAGCAGGAACTCCTGCCTTAATAAGAAGTCGTTCGATCTCCTGACCTGTAAGAGTCGAATATTCAGATGGCTTGTAAAGCACAGCATTTCCTGCCAGCAACGCTGGAATAAAAACATTGGTACCCACCAGGTAAGGATAGTTCCATGCGGATATATTTCCAACGACACCCAATGGCTCATATGATATCTTCTCTGTTAATCCGTGACTACTCGTCATGATCTCATCTGATAGATATTCTTCCGCATGATCCGTCAGCCACTGAATCCGGCTTCGTGCTCCTTTCACTTCATTTCGTGCCTGTTGCAACGGCTTTCCAACTTCGGCAGTAAGTGTACCGGCAAGTCGCTCAATGTCATCCTCGAGCAATTTTTCAAAGCGTTGAATAATAGTTATTCGTTTTTCCAAACCCAACCTATTCCACGAAGGCTGGGCCCAACGAAGTTTATCAAGTTTTTCGCGCAGACTTTCTTGAGTGTCCTCTTCGATCTCCTTAATAATTTCTTCTGTTGCCGGGTTGATGATGTTCATATTAATTAAGCTATTGGTGAATGACGCTGTCACCTCGTTTCATTTGAATACTTTCTATAAAAAGGCTTCTAATATTTTTTGAGAGCGGACTTTGCTGATCGATCATCCGCTCCGGGTGCCATTGTACCAGCAGCAGTAAGGCATGCTTATCCCTCTCACCTCTTTCAATTCCTTCCACAATTCCATCAGGTGAAAGCGCATTAATTACTAAACCCTTACCAGGCTGGTCTACACTTTGATGATGGGCACTATTCACCTCGTTTGATCCGTATGGAAAAAAATCCAGAAGACTATTTTCTTTAATCTTTATGGGATGATAACGGTCTCGTCCCTCTTCGTATTTCGTGTGATTTGGTTTTCCAAAGGAAGGAATATCAGGTATGAGCGTTCCACCAAAAAAGACATTAGTAATTTGTAACCCACGACAAATACCAAGCAACGGGAGCCCGAGGTTTTGAGAATTTGTAAGCACCTTCAATTCGAATTCATCACGGGCTTCGTCAAAATCATCAAGGTGATATTGTTTAACGTATTCAGGTTTATTAT
>JANYDR010000525.1 GCA_025363495.1 Cyclobacteriaceae bacterium
ATCACTTCCTCTTCCATGATCAGGATGACGGTCGAGTATTGCGTTGGAAAGAATAACTTCAGGTTTATACTTGCGAATAGCTTTAACAACTGCAAGCTGATGCTCTTTGCTGTTTACAAAAAATCCATCGGGCAGTCCAAGATTCTCTCGGACTGATATTCCCAAGACTTTAGCAGAGTCTGCCGCTTCCTGATCGCGTGTTTGTGGGGTACCACGGGTGCCCAATTCTCCACGAGTAAAATCAACTATCCCAACCTTCTTGCCAGCAGCGATATGCTTGATAATCGTTCCACCACAGCCGAGCTCAGCATCATCAGGATGTGCTGCAAGGACCAGTATATCTAACTTCATGAATGTGCAGGCTCTAATTCCCTGGCAGCCATCCACCGTTCAGCATCCAATGCACCCATACAACCGGTACCCGCAGCAGTGACCGCCTGACGATACACTCTGTCGGCAGCGTCACCTACTGCGAATACACCTTCAACATTGGTACGTGTAGTGCCTGGCTTCACTTTGATGTAACCAGTCTCATCCATGTCAATCTGATCTTTGAAGATGTCGGTGTTTGGCTTATGACCTATGGCAACAAAAAATCCTTTGATGGGAATTACTCTGCTCTCCCCGGTTTTATTATTGTAAACTCTCATACCATTGACCTCATGATCACCAATGATTTCTTCCGTTTCGGAATTCCAGAGTACTTCAATCTTTGGATTATTCTTCACTCGTTCCTGCATGATCTTTGAAGCACGCATCTCACCTTTCCTTACAATGAGATATACTTTCGGACATAGTTTGGAAAGATAGGTGGCTTCTTCAGCGGCTGAATCACCTGCACCGACTACCGCGACTTCCATTCCTTTATAAAAGAATCCATCACATACTGCGCATGCCGAAACACCTCGGTTAACAAAGTGTTGCTCAGAAGGAAGTCCCAGATATTTCGCAGTAGCACCTGTGGCAATAATTACTGATTCAGCTTCAATCTCATGAACATCATCAATGATGGCTTTTAGGGGATAACCGGAGAAGTCGACCTTCGTTGCCAGACCATGGCGAACGCTCGTATCAAATCGCTCCGCCTGAGCCTGCAAATCCATCATCATCTGGGGGCCATCAATACCCTTGGGATAGCCTGGAAAGTTCTCCACTTCGCCTGTAATCGTCAACTGGCCTCCCGGCTGGCCACCGGTATAAAGGACGGGATTCAGCCCTGCTCTTGCAGCGTAAATAGCGGCTGTATAACCTGCGGGACCGGAGCCAATAATCAAAACTTTTACTTTTTCTTTAGTCATAAATATCCTAACATATAGTGCTATAAAAAAGGTCTCTCCAGGAGACCTTTAATTTCTCGTTTATTATGGGCGACTTCGTCGCCTTTTATTTTAAACCGCAGAGGCGCGAAGGCGCGCAGACGCTGAGGTTAGCAGTTTATTGTTTCCATTCTCAGCGGCTCCGCGCCTTCGCGTCTCTGCGGTAAAAGCCCCCTAACGCCGCAGGCGTTCAATAATATTAACCAAGGTAAGGCTTTAAAGCCTTGCTCCTGGAGGTATGCCTTAACCTTCTGATCGCCTTTTCTTTAATCTGCCGTACCCGCTCCCTGGTTAGATTGAATTTTTCACCAATTTCTTCCAGGGTCATTGCATGTTCACCATTCAATCCAAAGTAAAGAGTTATCACATCAGATTCCCGCTGAGTCAACGTTGATAAAGCGCGTTGAACTTCCCTTCTCAGGGAGTCGGTCATCAGACCCTGATCAGGCATTTCTTCTCCGTCATTTTCAAGAACATCGAGCAGGCTGTTTTCTTCCCCCTGAACAAACGGTGCATCCATTGACACATGACGGCCGCTGATCTTCATTGTGTCTACAACTTCAGCCGTCGTCACTTCCAATACATCAGCAAGTTCTTCAGGTGATGGTTCGCGTTCGTATTTCTGTTCGAGTTCAGAGAATGTCTTTGAAATTTTATTCAATGAACCAACACGATTCAATGGCAATCGCACGATGCGTGACTGCTCTGCCAATGCCTGAAGAATGGATTGGCGTATCCACCAAACCGCATAAGATATAAATTTAAAACCCCGGGTTTCATCAAAGCGTTGAGCCGCTTTTATGAGTCCGAGGTTTCCTTCATTGATTAAATCTCCTAACGAGAGTCCTTGATTCTGATATTGCTTTGCTACTGAAACAACGAAGCGCAGGTTTGCTTTTGTAAGCTTCTCCAAGGCTATCTGATCGCCGTCCTTGATCCGCTTTGCTAACTCAACTTCTTCATCCGGCGTGAGCAGATCAACTTTACCAATTTCCTGAAGATATTTATCCAGCGACTGGCTCTCGCGGTTGGTTATCTGTTTGCTGATCTTTAACTGTCTCATGGGGCTTTTTCAGGCTTGATGAAACCCGCCTTCGTCCCGATTTGTCGGGGCTACGTGGGGCGACGGAAAATTATTAGCAAAAAATTGCTTTTGCAAATGGGTGAAAATGCATTTCCCACGGATCTCACAGATTTAACTCGGTGGGCTGAAAATGCATTTCCCACAGATCTCACGGATCTAACTAGCAGGGTTTAGCGATTCCGCTAAGACCTGCAAGTATTCGATCTGTGAAATCTGTGGGAAATGTATTCTAAATATTTACGCCTGAGCTGTTTCTTGTTTCGCCGGTGGCTTCGGTAATAACACCTTTCTCGACAAACGGAATTTACCCGTTTTTTTATCGACTTCCACCAATTTAACTTTCACCTGCTCTCCTACTTCCATCACGCCATCCATGGTTTCCAAACGCTCCCATTTGATTTCAGAGATATGAAGAAGACCATCTTTACCCGGCATGAATTCAACGAATGCACCAAAAGGCATGATTGATTTTACAACTCCATCGTAAACAGTTCCTACTTCAGGTATGGCCACAATCGCGTTGATACGTTTCAAAGCACCGTCCATCGCTGCCTGACTGGTAGCAAAAATGCTTACCACGCCCTTCTTATCTTTCTCTTCGATAACAACAGTAGCACCAGTAGTATTTTGAATATCCTGGATGATCTTACCGCCGGGTCCGATTACTGCACCTATCAACTCTTTCTCAATAATAATTGTATGAGCTCTTGGAGCATGTGGCTTAAGATCAGGACGTGAAGATTGAATTGACTTCTTCATCTCATTAAGGATGTGAAGCCTTCCTTCTTTTGCCTGCAGCAATGCCTCTTTAAGAACATCATAGGTAAGTCCATCAACTTTAAGGTCCATCTGGCAACCAGTAATACCCTTCTCAGTTCCTGTTACTTTAAAGTCCATATCCCCAAGGTGATCTTCATCGCCAAGGATATCGGATAAAATAGCATAACGTCCTTTATCAGAAATCATACCCATTGCAATTCCGGAAACAGCTGCCTTGATTGGAACACCGGCATCCATTAACGCCAATGAACCCGCACACACAGTCGCCATTGATGATGACCCGTTGGATTCAAGAATGTCAGATACTATACGGATTGTGTAGGGATTTTTTTCATCGCCGGGCAACACTTGCTTGAGTGAGCGGAACGCAAGATTACCGTGACCAATTTCTCTTCGGCCAGGACCACGGTTAGGCTTAATCTCACCGGTCGAGAATGAAGGGAAATTGTAATGAAGAATAAACTTATTGTTTCCGGAGAACATGGCTCCGTCAATCATTTGCTCGTCTAATTTTGTTCCAAGAGTTACAGTACTCAATGATTGAGTTTCACCGCGCGTGAAAACCGCTGACCCGTGAGCGGATGGTAAGTAATCTACCTCCGACCAGATCGAACGAATTTCATTAGTCTTTCTTCCATCGAGACGTACTCTTTCATTGAGGACAAGATCACGGCAAGCTTTCTTTTGAATATCATGATAGTAATGCTTTGCCAATCCTTTATCTACAGTAGAGTCTTCAGGCAGTGTTGCGAAATAATCTTCAAGCACTTTACTGAAAAGCTCCGATCTTTCATTCTTGCCTTTGGTTTGCTTCATTGCGACGGCGTAAGCCTTGTCATAAAGAAGTTTTTCAAGTTCTGGTTTCAATACCAGGTCATGCTTTTCATGACTGTAAGTTCTCTTCTGAGTTTTGTTGGTAGCCTGTGTCAATTCAATCTGCAACTGGCACTGGACCTTGATTGCTTCATGAGCAACTTTGATACCTTCCAGCATATCATCTTCACTAACTTCTTTCGACTCACCTTCAACCATGAGGATATTGTCAATGGAAGCAGCAACGATAAGGTCCAAATCTGCTTTCTCTTTTTGTTCTAATGTTGGGTTCACGATGAACTGTCCGTCAACCCGTGCTACGCGCACTTCAGAGATTGGACCCTGAAAAGGTATGTCGGAAACAGAAAGAGCTGCTGAGGCCGCAAATGCTGCAAGCGCGTCTGGCAATGCATTAGGGTCACCGGAAATCAACTGAATTATGACTTGAGTTTCAGCGTGGTAATCACTTGGGAATAAGGGACGAATAGCCCTGTCAACGAGGCGACTGATCAATATTTCATAGTCAGATAGTCTTCCTTCGCGGCGTAAAAAGCCTCCTGGAATTTTACCCATGGAAGCGAATTTCTCCTGGTAGTCAACGGATAGTGGAAGAAAGTCTGCTCCTTCTTTGCCGTCCTTGTTTGACACGACAGTAGCGAGAAGCATTGTATCTGCCATTCTAAGAACAACAGAGCCATCAGCCTGCTTAGCAAGTTTGCCAGTCTCAACAGTTATCACTCTGCCGTCAGGTAATGTGCACGATTTAATAATTGGATTTGGTTTCATAATAGTAGCGTCGATGAAGCTTTATAGCCTCGTTATAAAAGCGAAAAGGGAACCTTGTGCAGGTTCCCTGGTAGTATGTCTAGTTCCTTATTTACGTAACTCAAGCTCGGCTATAATCGAACGATAACGCTCGATATTAGTCTTCTGGAGGTAGCCAAGAAGCTTCTTGCGCTGGCCCACCAGGTTGAGGAGACCTTGCTGAGTGGAAAAATCTTTTCTGTGAACCTTCAAATGCTCGGCTAACGAGTTAATTCTGTAGGTAAAAAGGGCAATTTGAGACTCAGGGGAGCCGGTGTCGGTTTTAGATTTGGCCACTCCGTGCTTACTGAAAAGTTCTTGTTTTTTTGCTGAATCGAGGATCATCGGTTAATATTTACTGCGTCTATCATTTTTTAATCGCGCAAAAGTAAGGCAATTCATCAAAACCACCAAATCAAGCCGGATTTGCCGCGGGTTTCTTTTGGACCCCAAACCGCCTCTTCAATTTGTCCCATACCACGCTATAGAAATCTGCCTCAAACAAACGGGCATCCAGACGGGCCTGACGAAGGAATAGAAGGCCGATAATCAGAAGAATAAAATCGGCAGCCCATATACCTACCGGAACACTGATCTTGTCCTGCCCTGCCCACTTCTCACCCGTGCTCATAACCAGGTAAAAAAATATGAAAAACATGATGGACGTTATTACCGGAACACCAAGGCCACCTTTTTTTATAATGGCTCCCAATGGAGCACCAATCAAAAACATTACAATACATGCGATTGAATTGGAGAGGATCTTATGCCATTGAATTTGAAAAATCTTATACTCTGAAATGTGATTCAACTGAGCGGCATTCATATTTAACATCTGACTTTTAATCATGCGGGTTTGATTAAGAGCCGTTGTCACTTCGTCAAGTTTTATAGGAAGCTTAAATAAGCTGTCGGATCGATGTTTTATTTTATCGCTCAACGTATTAGGGTCAGCGAGCTTAAATATTGGTTGCGCCTGAATGTAGGCACTAGCGGTATTGAAACTATTGGCAACGCGGGTAAGTGAGTCTTTTTTTCTTCTGTAAGCCTGGAGATCGGAAGGCAACTTGAAGGTATCTACTTTATCATGATACACGAACATGCTGCTTTTTGCGTTATAAATAGCAAGCCGGGCGCCTCTTATTTCATTCGTCATTGAGTCCATATCCCGGTTCAACTCAAGAATATTACGCATGATGCGATTACCCTGAAACCACTTCTTTTCAGTCCGGGTCATGCCAAATGATGCCAGATCGAAAACAATATCCATTTTGCCGAACTTGGTTCTCTGAAGATTCTCAGGATTAACGCTTGCCGAAGGAGCGCCCTGACTATTTGTACCTTCCTGGAAGTCATAGCCATTGAATAATTCAAGCTTGAGATACTGATCATTGAGGATCGTAAACATCTTTCCTGAATCGGCTATCGTGACTTGCTTATTACCGGATTTGCCGCGATGATCATAGATGATAACATCTTTCAATGTCTTACCATCCGGGAATTTTTTTCCAACTTTTATACTTATGTCCGGAATACCTGAATAAAATGAGCCTTCCTCAAGATCAAGTGCTGGTTTTTTCTGTTTGATGTCATACATCAGACTATAGGCCTCAAGGGCAGCCTTGGGTACTATGTTATTATTAATGTAGAAAGCAAAGCCTGTAAGGAAAAGGACAAAAATAAAAATGGGGACCAATGCCCGGCTAAGAGATATGCCAAGGCTTTTTATTGCTGTTATTTCAAAATGTTCGCTAAGATTTCCAAAAGTAATCAGGGACGAAAGCAGTACGGCAAGAGGAAGCGCCAATGGCGTCATAAAAATGCCAAAGTAGAAAAGCAAAGCACCGACGACGTCCCAACCCAGGTCCTTTCCGATGATATCGTCGAAATACTTCAACATGTGCTGTAGAAGTAGAATAAACACCACAACAAGGAACGTGAGGACGAACGGCCCCAGAAAAGAAGAGAGAATGAGCTTGTCTATCTTTTTCATTCAAATAAGCAGTGTCAAAAATAGCGCCATTTTTATCGCTTTCATTTTATATCGCGTTAAATGTCTCTAAATGATAAAAGTTTATAAATTTGCGGCCCCAATGTCATTGGGTGATTTATTG
>JANYDR010000587.1 GCA_025363495.1 Cyclobacteriaceae bacterium
TCAGGCGCCTACTGGATCTATGGCAGCTTTGCATTAATTGTATTGTTGGGCCACTTCATTAAAAAAGTCTCCTTCCTCTCAATAACCCTCGCCGCAATTGGTGCAGCTCTTACACACTGGCTTGTCTCTGATTTTGGAACATGGATCGGCGGAGGCATGGATATCACCACCGGACTTCCCTACACAAAAGATCTTAATGGACTCATAAAATGTTATTACCTGGCCCTTCCGTTTTTAAGAAACATGGCGATTGGTAACCTGGTTTTCTGCGGAGTATTGTTTGGGGCATTTGAATGGATGCAGGAAAAGTATCCTGCGCTGAAGGCAGCGTAGGGGAAGATGAAAGTAGAAAGTTGAAAGCTTGATTCTCAAGACTTAAACTTTCATTCCAATTTCGTCTTTCCAATTTCTATTTTCTCTTTTCATCTCCGATGAATACAAAAAAATTCGTAACGAGTTGGAGTGGCGGCAAAGACAGTTGTTATGCATGTATGCAGGCAATTAAGCTGGGCATGGAACCCGTTGTGCTGCTGAACATTCTAAATGAAAACGGGGAGATCAGCAGAAGTCACGCCATCCCCAAAGATATTTTACAGCGACAGGCCGATGCCATCGGAGTTTTTATTATAGCTACTCCAGCAAGCTGGCAAGAGTATGAAAGAATCTTTATCGATTCCTTGCGGGAAATAAAATCAACTTATCAAATAGATTCAGCCGTCTTTGGTGATATTGACTTGCAAGCTCATCGGGACTGGGAAGAAAAAGTATGTGGCGCGGCAAGACTGGAAGCAATTCTCCCTCTTTGGAGAAGAGACAGGAAAGAGTTGGTGATCGAAATGATAAATGCCGGAATTGAAACCTACATCGTCTCTTGTAATGAAGTAATGGGCGAATCTTTTCTCGGAAGAAAAATTGATGTCGCTATAATGTCTGAACTTGAAAAAATTGGTGTAGATCCTTGCGGTGAAAATGGAGAATATCACACGCTGGTTGTCAATTGTCCGCTGTTTAAAGAAAGACTGAATGTGAGCTTTGGTAAGAAATTAAAATACGAAGCCTATTGGTTTATTGAGATGAGTTGAAACCTGTAATAAATTAAATTCTCTGTAGCAAAGTGTTAGGAGAAGTAACCCAACATGATAAGTCTATCTAAAGCGACTATCTGGTAAAAGTAAACACATTTTGTCCTTTCACAGAACTAGTCCTTCCTCCTGCCAGCGTCGTCTTTGTCCACGTCAATGTCTGCTTTAACGTTGTGTCTGTTACCTCAACATTTATCGGAAGTCCATCGTCGCGCTTAATAACTGCGGCTGTTGCGTCAGTAAATGTCCATGTGCCTGATGCAGGCCACACTGCCCCACCATTGGTTGTGGTAAAACCTGTTGATGTGAATTTAATAGTGAACCCTTTGTAAACCCCACTCTGATCAGCGCCATCCACACTCACACTCTGAAACCGTCCAGTTGCTGGCGGCAGTAAGTTTTGTCTTCACCGCATCCTGGGTAGCCGTGGTTGTAGTTGTTGCGGCCGGCGTTGGGTCGCTTCCTTTTCCACCGCAAGAGGAAAGTTGGGCAAGCATGATCATTACGATCACTAAGTAAAGAATTATTGCGATTGGATGTGTTTTGATTTCTGCTTTCATTTTGAATGGTTTCGTCCGGACCTTATGAACAACCTATTAAAAATTTTATTTCTTAACGAACTTAATCTGATGGATAGTTGCACCCTCTTGTACACGAAGTACATAAATTCCGTCTGACAAAAATTGAACATTGGCACGATAAATTTCATCCTGCTTCTCCAAGGCGATATTGCTCATTTGTCCTGTCATGTCAATTAATTGGGAACCTCTCACTTCACCATATAGTCCGCGGACTTGAAGATACGTCTCAACGGGATTGGGGTATGCTTCAATTTTGCCGGAGACATTTTGTAAATCACCTGTGACAATGATCGAAACATCCGCAGAGAAAGCGCTAACGCAGTCATCCGCTGTAACCTGAACTTTATAAATGCCTTGACTTGTTACCGCCAATGTTGGGCTGACAGACCCACTGATTGCCGTACCATTCAGATACCATTGGTTGCCTGCAGAGGAACTTGACGTAAGGGTAAGGGCATCAGTGTTTGCACCTGTTAACGTTACCGATGGTTTGGCAGGGTTGATGCAAAAACTTTGATCAACTGATGTTGCAGCCTTAAATGTCCATTGCCTGCCTGGCTTGCCGTAATTATAGCACGTCCTGCTTTCACGAGCGTGACCTGAGTTCCACTGAGTGTAATTTTATCGGATGTTGTTGCAAGAGTAACCGCCAACGAAGAACTGGAAGAGACTGTCAGCGGAAAGGAGGCATCCCCTATAGTCTTGTTAGGGATCGGTGCAAACGCAATAGTTTGATTCACCTTTGAATATCCTTTTACTCATAGAACCATACCTCACCGCCATTTTATTCATCAACAATAAAAGAACGCCGATAGTGATACCCAGCCACAGAAAAATCTTGTCCTGAAAAATGACAGCGAGATAAATGTTCATGATGCTGAGGATAAGTAGAATACCA
>JANYDR010000601.1 GCA_025363495.1 Cyclobacteriaceae bacterium
GGCATCTGACCACCTTCGAATCCAGACTTTGTCTTATGACCCGAACGTGACTGAGCGCCTTTGTGACCACGGCCTGAGGTGCTACCACCCGAACCTTGTCCTCTTCCACGGCGCTTGTTATTTTTTGTAGCTCCTTCTGCCGGTTTTAGTGTATTCAGCTTCATCGTTAGAATTCTTTTCTATAGTTCTTTTACGCTCACCAAGTGACTTACTTTTCTTACCATTCCCTGAATCTGGGGAGTGTATTCCACCTCTACAGATTTGTCACGCTTGCCTAACCCTAAAGATTGAATTGTTCTCAGCTGGGTTTCCGGACGCTTAATCGTGCTGCGGATCTGTGTAATTCTCACTTTTGCCATGACTCTTATCCGTTAAATACTTTTGACAAATCTACTCCACGGTTACGCGCTACTGTATGAGCATCACGCATCGTTGTCAATGCTTTGAAAGTTGCCTTCACCACGTTGTGTGGATTAGAAGATCCCTTTGATTTTGCCAATACATTATGAACACCAGCACTCTCCAACACAGCACGCATCGCACCACCTGCAATTACACCTGTTCCAGGTGAAGCTGGTTTCAGCAACACGAGACCGCCACCGAATTTTCCAATTGAATCATGAGGAACAGTTCCTTTAATGATAGGAACTTTTACCAAATGCTTTTTAGCGTCATCGATTCCTTTAGTGATTGCATCTGTTACTTCATTTGCTTTTCCCAAGCCATAACCTACGACACCGTTGCCATCGCCTACTACCACAATAGCTGAGAAGCTGAACCTACGTCCACCCTTTACCACTTTAGCTACGCGCTGAATTGCTACAACCTTTTCTTTCAGGTCGATTTCACTGGCTTTTACTGTACTAACGTTGCTTTGTGTCATGCGCTTAGAATTTTAAACCACCTTCTCTGGCGCCTTCGGCCAAAGCTTTAATGTTTCCGTGATACAAGTATCCATTGCGATCGAAAACAATCTCGCTGACACCAGAGGCAAGTGCTTTTTCAGCTACTTTCTTACCTACAGTCTTTGAAGTTTCTTTGTTCAGTTTAGCTTTTTCAATTTCTGCTGAAGATGCTGATGCAATTGTGTGACCTTTTGAGTCATCTATGAGTTGAGCATAGATCGCCTTATTGCTGCGAAACACTGAAAGACGGGGGCGCACTGCAGTGCCTTCCAAATTCTTGCGAATTCCCATCTTAATTCTGGACCTGCGACTTGTTTTAACTGTTGGCATAATCTTTTTTGTTAGCCTATCTATTACTTAGCAGCAGCCTTACCAGCTTTTCTGCGAACATATTCACCCACATAACGAATACCCTTACCTTTGTAAGGCTCAACTTTCCTGAGCGACTTGATTTTGGCCGCTACCTGTCCAAGTAATTGCTTGTCGATACCTTCAAGAATTATCATAGGGTTAGAACCTTTTTCCTGTTGCGCCTGAAGTTTCAACTCCGATGGTATTGCAACAAAAACACTATGAGAATATCCCAAGCTTAATTCAAGAACGTTACCCTGAGCAGAAGCCTTATAACCTACACCAATCAGTTCCAGTTGTTCTTTGTATCCCTGACTTACGCCAATCACCATATTGGCAATCAGAGCACGGTACAAACCATGAAGAGCACGATCAGGCTTATCATCAGAAGGACGACTAACTTCAATGGAGTTGTTCTCAACTTTCACATTGAATTTTGCCTTTAGCTCCTGATGCAGTTCTCCCTTAGGACCCTTCACCGTCACTTTTTTATTTGATTCCGAGAAGGTGCATGTAACACCTTTAGGAACCTCTATTGGTAATCTACCGATCCGTGACATTTCTTATCTATTAATAAACGTAACACAATACTTCTCCACCAACATTGAGGGCACGTGCCTCTTTGTCTGTAATAACTCCCTTTGAAGTAGACAGGATTGCGATGCCAAGTCCGTTAAGCACTTTTGGCAACTCATCGGCTGGCTTATACTGGCGCAAGCCAGGAGAGCTGATTCTGTCAATTTTCGATATAGCAGAATCTTTCGTCTCAGGATTGTATTTTAAGGCAATCTTGATCATACCCTGCTTGTTCTCAGTGTCCTCAAATTTGTAATTGAGGATATAGCCTTTGTCAAACAACACCTTGGTTATTTCTTTCTTGATGCTGCTCGCAGGCACCTCCACCACGCGGTGGCGTGATTTAATGGCGTTTCTGAGCCGGGTCAAATAATCTGCAATCGGGTCTGTCATGTTCTTTTCAATGTTAACTGCGGCCTCCCCGACGAGTCGGGGTTAAAACGGGGCCGCAAAGATATTTAATCCTTTCCTTACTTCAAATTACCAGCTTGCTTTCGTCATTCCCGGGATTTTCCCATCATGAGCCATTTGGCGAAACTGGTTACGGCAAATTCCGAACTTGCTCATGTATCCGCGGGGACGACCTGTGAGCTTGCAACGGCTGTGAAGCCGTACGGCAGATGAACTGCGTGGAAGTTTGTCCAAACCAGCCCAATCACCGGCCTTTTTCAATTCCTGACGCTTGTTTTTGTAACGAGCTACCAGTCTTTCCTTCTTCTTATCCCTTGCTATAACTGCTAATTTTGCCATGGCAATAATTAATTTTTCTGTGTAAAGGGCATCCCGAAAGCCTTCAGGAGCTCATAACTTTCTTCATCTGTCTCTGCTGAGGTCACGAACGTGATGTCCATTCCATTGATCTTTGTGACTTTGTCAATCGAGATCTCAGGGAATATAATCTGCTCTTTCACACCCAGCGTATAGTTTCCGCGACCGTCAAATCCTTTATCGCTAACACCTTTGAAATCACGCACACGTGGAAGGGCTACATTCATCAGCCTGTCCATAAACTCGTACATTTTTTCTCCGCGCAATGTTACTTTAACCCCGATAGGAAGGTTTGAACGCAACTTGAAGTTGGAGATATCTTTCTTTGATCGGGTAGATACAGCCTTCTGACCAGTGATGGTGCTGATTTCTTCCAAGCCAACGTCAATCAATTTCTTGTCGGCTACCGCTGCACCAATACCTTTATTGACACAGATCTTTTCAATCTTAGGAACCTGCATTACCGACTTGTACTGAAATTTTTCTTTCAGTGCCGGAACGATCTCCTTGGTGTATTTTTCTTTTAGTCTGGGCGTTGCCATGGCTTTATTACTTAACGATTTCTATAAACTTTCCTGTCTTCCTAGCAAAACGCTGAAGCTTACCCTTCTCATTCAACTTACGTCCTACTTTGGTAGGCTTGCCCGTTGCCGGATCAAGCAATACAACGTTGCTGATATGAATAGAAGCTTCAGTTTTTTTGATTCCTCCTTCTGGCTTACCAGCGGAAGGCTTCTGGTGCTTTGTCACCATGTTAATTCCTTCTACAATGACCCTGCTTTTCTCAAGAATAACCTCGAGCACTTTGCCAGAGTTAATTTTATCCGGAGTACTACGGTAGTTACCAGCAATCACCTTTACGGTGTCACCTTTCCGGATTTTCAACTTAGGCTGTTTGTTAGTACCTCTTTCCATAATCTTATAATACTTCGGGTGCCAATGAAATGATCTTCATAAACTGCTTCTCGCGAAGCTCACGCGCTACTGGTCCAAAAATCCGGGTACCACGCGGTTCGTCCTGGGGAGTAAGAAGCACAGCAGCATTGTCTTCAAAGCGGATATATGATCCGTCCTTTCTGCGTACTTCTTTCTTCGTGCGAACGATAACAGCCTTTGATACAGATCCTTTTTTAATCTGGCTGGTAGGGATCGCTGACTTTACAGTCACAACAATTTTATCTCCCACGGAAGCATACCTCCGGTGAGTTCCACCCAATACATGCAGGCAAAGCACTTCTTTTGCTCCACTATTGTCTGCCACTATTAGGCGTGATTCGCTCTGTATCATAACTTTTCTTCTTTATCTATCGGTCGAACTAATCAGGCTTACTTAGCCTTCTCTACAATCTCTACTAATCTCCAGCGTTTGTTCTTGCTGAGGGGACGGGTCTCTGCGATCTTCACTGTATCACCGATACCAGCTTCGCCTTTTTCGTCATGTGCCATCAGTTTGGTGGTCTTGTTCATGAACTTGCCATAGATCTCATGCTTTACTTTGCGATCAATTGCAACGGTGATGGATTTTTGCATTTTATTGCTCACCACGCGACCCACTCTTTCTTTTCTTAAATTCCTTTCCATACTGGTACTATTTTGCGTTGCCTTTCTGGTGCAACAATGTGTTGATCTTTGCAATGGCCCTGCGGGTCTCCTTTATCTTCATCGGATTTTCAATTGCTGATACCTGGTGTGCAAACTTCAATTTGCGCAACGATTCTTTTTCGCTACCAAGTTTCTCTTTCAATTCGTCCAACGTCAAGTCACTAATCTCGTTGTTCTTCATAATCTTATGCTTCAACGTAGTCCCTGCGAACTACAAATTTTGTCTTAATAGGAAGTTTACCATCAGCCAACTTCAATGCTTCCAATGCTACAGCACGGGTTACACCACCTGCTTCGAACAGAATAGTACCAGGCTTGATAGCAGCTACCCAATATTCAGGTGCTCCCTTACCTTTACCCATACGAACTTCGGCAGGTTTG
>JANYDR010000402.1 GCA_025363495.1 Cyclobacteriaceae bacterium
TTTTTTCTCCAAGCTGATCTTGTACATGTTGTGCAGTTGTAGGACTAACGTATCCAAAAGGATTGGCACTCGGCGCCGCTAGCGGAAATGAAATTTGCTCGAGCAGTAAACGAGTGAGTGGATGATCTGGGCAACGGATGCCAACCCGATCAAGTCCCGAGGTTACAAGGTCCGGAATGATTTCTTTTTTAGATAGGAGGAGTGTGAGTGGACCTGGCCAGAATTTAATTGCAAGTTGTTCCGCTTGAACGGGAATCCTAACTACATAGCTTCGGGCAATTTCTAATGATGAAACGTGAACAATCAGCGGGTCAAAATGAGGACGTTGTTTGACAGCAAAGACTTTTGTTACAGCCACAGCGTCAAGGGCGTTCGCAGCAAGTCCATAGACCGTTTCTGTTGGAATGCCGATCAGTTGTCCATTTTTCAGAAGTTGTGCAGCGCGTTGAATGTCTTTGCCGATGATGGCCATAGCAATATTTAAGGCCGCAAAGTTGCAGGAAAAACTCGAGAATCAGATAGCTAAATTTTGCTGTGCAATTTCCCCCTCATCCGCAGAACGGATTTCTCATTGGTATATTTTTCCAACTCCGACAACTTTACCCATTTCGCATCATGAGACTCTTCGCTTACAATAATTTTTTCATCAATAGAGCCGCTTACCAGATACCGCACATCATAATGATCGTGAGCTGGGAAATCTTTTCGGGTTGGAATTGGATGAATATCAATATCAAAAATATCGCCGGATACTAATTTTAAATGCAGCAGCCCGGTCTCTTCGTTTGCTTCACGCATCGCTACACGTGCAACGTCAATGTCTCCGTCTGCATGACCTCCGGGTTGAAGCCATCGGTTTAACTTGGCATGATGTACAAGTAATGTTTGTGTTAGATCTTCCGAAACAATAAATGCTGAACCTGTAATGTGGCCAGGAAGATGTGTCCGCTGAAATGCGTCAGGATGCTCCAGTAGTTCTAGAAACCTTCCCTTGAATTGTACTTCTTCCGGTAAGCCTTTGTAGGTCTTTATTTGTTTAATAATTTTATCGTTATCCTCCATCAGGCTTTATAGCTTTAGACTTTCAACCCTAAGCTTATTGTATAACAATCGTTGCCTTATTAAACTTCTTCTCCTCGAGCGTCCCTGTCTTTTCACCGCCACCAGCATTATCCTTATCGCCTTTGCGTGCGAGGACGAAGTAGGCAATTGCCTTTAGATTTTTGAATCTTACAACTCCTTTTGCGTCGGTCTTACCTTCTTCAGACGGATTTTTCTCCGCAGTATAGTCTGCTTCATTTTCAAAGAGCTTTACAGAAACACCTTCAGCGGTATTTCCCAACTCGTCACGTACAGTAAGCGTAAGTGATGTCTTGATAATCTGTGCCTGTGCTGCCACTAAAGCAATCAGAATAATTATTACAATGGAGGTATATTTCTTCATAACTAAAAATTTAAAAGATTGAAATTCACGTACCAAATTTACGGCAAAAGCAGCTTTCGTATTTAATCTTCGATCTACCTCAGCAAAGCCACCCCGCCGCGCTTCTCCTGAACACCGCGTTCAGGGTGAAAAGCGCTAACGTAGCGAATGATGTAAGCATAAGATCCTCCGGGTAATGGCTGACTGACAGTATTATTAAAGCCGCCATTCCATTTAAAATAGCGATCACTGGACGTAAATACCAGATCACCCCATCGATTATATAAAAAGACCTGGAAGTTATCGTCTTTAATGAAGAAAGAGAATACATAGAAGTCCTTGTTCTCAGTAAGCGAAGAACTTGGACGGAAGGCATTAGGTGCTTCTATTTTGGGAACACATTCGTTGTTTATTTCAGTTTCGTCGGGGGCAACACATCCATAGGAGTTAGTAAGATCAACACGATATTTTCCCTGACTTGTTGCATTGAATACTTCTTTGGTGTAATTCAGGGTTAACTCGTTTTTGAACCAGTTATAGGCAGTAAATGTGCCAGGATCAAGATCTACTTGATTAGTAAGAGGATCCTTGTTTTCAGGATCGTTGCAGATAATCAGACGGTTAGGAAGTTTACCAACGGGTAGCGGCGATCTGACAATAGTGGCAATTGCAGTCGCTTTACAAATTACTGATTTAGATATCTCAACTTTATAGGTCCCTACATCTGTCTGACTGATAGTTGGGGTTGTTAGTCCGGTGATAAGTACGTTATTCTTATACCAGGCATAGGTCGGGCCAATGGCTGAAGTAACTGATGTTAGAGTGAATGGCTTATTGTCTTCACAGGCCGGCGTTGCAGACAGTCCTGCATCGACCAATCCTAACACCTGAATTGTCTTTGGCGCTGAGCGATATCCGCAACCATTAAATGTATTGAATGCCTCTGCTTGATATGAAGATCCATCTTCAGATAGGCCTAATGATATGGAGCTTCCTAGTAGTGTCGGTTGAAATACCCCTGACTTATACCATCTGTAGGTGTAGCCAGTGGCAGGCGTTGCTGTAAGTATAACTGAACTCGCGCAAGCATTGCTTTGCGTAAAATCAACAACTGGATTGTCAAGTGTGACATTTACTGTTTTAGTATTTGGACACGTACCAGGAGAAGAACCTACAACCGTATAAGTAAATGTTCCCTTCCCGGAAATTTGAACTGTAGCATTGGTGGTTGAGCCTACAATGCCAGGTCCTGTCCATTGAAAAGTCGTAGGGCCGGAGGCAGTAATGGTGGGAGGTACATTACATGCTGTAGGAGCGACCGTCATCGCTACCGGAGGATTAGGCGTGACCGCGAAATTATTAAGATTAAAAATACATCCGCTGTTGTCGGTGATTTGAATAGTGTAAACTCCTGCTTTTACCGGAGTGGTATTAAACACTGCGGTGGCTATTCCTCCGGTTGGACCAACGGGTGGATTCGGGCCATTGGGTGTAAGAAGGTACTTTAATGGAAATGCTGATGCGTTCGTTGTTACCTGGATGGTTACAGGATCGCAATTAGGTGCCAGGCCAGTTGCCGAAGCAGTAAATGGTGCATCAGATAATCCAAATGATTGAGAAATAGAGCAACTGGTGATCTGATCGGCAACGACTACGGAATAAGTGCCCGCTTTTAACAAAGTAAAGACAGTGCTGAAGGGAGCTGTCTTATCGACGGCTGACGGTATCGGGGTGGTGCCGGAGACAAAGTAAGAATAGGGCCCCGTAAGAGGAGTAGTTGGTTGAATTGATAAGGTTAATGTTCCATCGGCTGCATTACAGGATGTGGGATTCGTACCACCAAGGGTAAATAAAGGAGATGCATTAATCGTGAAGGCAGTCTGATCGTTTGCGGTGCAGCTGGTAACCGGATCTGTAACAACTACTTGATAAGTGTGAACACCGGTTACAGTCGTACTAACAGGTTGAGTAGTTGAAATTCCAGTATAAACAACTGCTCCATCAACTGTCCATGTAACGTTGAACGCAGGATTATGTGGATCAAGGTCAGCAACAAGAGAATTCTGACAAACTGTTTGATCAGGACCAAGATCAACCTGGGGTCGGTTATCAGCAATTAATGTAGATGCAGTAGTACTACATCCATGTGTATTGATTGCTGAAACAGAGACAATTGATTGCTGCGTTATGGGGGCATGTGGGTTGACGGTTGTTTGGTCCGACCAAAGGTATGTCAGTCCTGTTACGTTATTTTTATTTGCATCCAATATCACAGGTCCATTACAAAGTACATCTGTAGGTGGTATAGTCGGCTTGGCAGGAGGACTGAAGATTGTGATAGGTTTAACAATAGGAGCAAATACGGTGTTACACCGGTTGGTGATTTGCATCGTTACATTAAATGTATTGGCAGTAGCATATAAATGATCGACAGTAGGAGTGAAGGTTGGTGCTCCTGATGACAATCCATCTCCAAATACCCAGGAAAATTGATCGATCTGATCAGTTGCAGTCCCTGTAAACTTTGTGGAATCGCCGAGACATATTCCTGTGAATGTAAAATCAGGGCCCCCGAATCCATTCCCAATTTGTTGAATAAAGTTTGGTAAACCCAATTCGCTTACGGTCCCTGCTTTCAATGCAAATCCGCTGAAGTTAACTGTAGACAATTTGGTAGTATCTTCATTGGCCTGAATTGTTCCAAGAACGCCACTATTGTTAATGGCCATATAGATTTGTCCATCTGGTGCTATTTGAACCGCGCCTAACTCTGAAGATTGCTGAATTTTTTGCTTGAAATGAGGATGACCAAGGGAGTCAATGGAGTACTCGAAAACTTGTGAAGGAGTTCCTTTTACCGTCGCAAATAATTTATTGGCACCCGGAGAAAACTCAACACCATAGACCTCACCGGTTGGTTGCTTCAGGTCAATCTTCCTATAACTTGTAATCTTACCAGTAGAATCATTAAGGTGAAAGAGTTCAACCAGGTTAGTACTACCTAATGATAGCGCTACTGCGAGATTATTTTTTGGTCCAAGTTTCATATAACCTGATCCGCTATTTGCGCTATTGAAACTATGATCGGAACCAATAGCTGTTAATACCGGGTCACCGATTCCAGCTGCTGAAATCTGATACGACCGGAAAGTATTGTTACCATATTCATGAATAATAAGCCACTTTCCACTGGCTGTCATCCGCTCGGTGCTTTTGCTGAAGAGGGTAAGTCCTTGAGATACTACTGCGCCAGTGCCTGAATTGAGCTTTAGATCAAAAAGAGAATATTTAACAGTGTTAGAAGATCCTGTAGTGGTTGACTCATTTGTAAAGATGTAATATAATGTCTCATCGCCCGGGACAGGTACAATAAGAGCTGATTGAGATGCCACTGGCTCCCCACCGATACCAGTGGGAGTAATTAAAACATCTTTTTTATTGTAAACATTACTACCATCGGTATAAAAAATTGCCTGTCCGTTACGATCACAAATAATGGAACAACCTGCCGGTGCATTCATAGCACTGTTGCTTAACGGTACCGGTGGGCTTACATTGAAATTAATCCCTGCCTTATTTCCAAAATACCAGACGTTTGCTCTCATATCCTGAAGGTGGTATTCCTTCACATTCACGCCCGCATAACCCGAACAACCGGAAGCATCTTTCACTATAACATAATAGTAGCCGGCAGAATCTGGTGTAAGTGTTGGGCCAGTATCTCCGTTTGACCATGTATAAGAAGTAGGTGTACCACCCTGGGCTTTTACGGTAACACTGAATGCCGGAAGACTGCAGGCGGCTGGAGGAGGGTTTTTAAGTTTTGGAAATTTAAGTTGGCAACT
>JANYDR010000642.1 GCA_025363495.1 Cyclobacteriaceae bacterium
CCGTCACTTTATATTCTGCAGGTTCGCTACCCTGACTTATCGTGATGAACTTATCTAACCCACTTTCGTTTCCAAATATTTTTTTGGATAGCTTATCGGATATAACCACTGAGTTAGGTTCTACCAGGGCAGTCGTTGGATCGCCTTCAACGATATCATACGTAAGTACCTCGAACAGGGATGAGTCGGCAATAAGACCATCCGCTTCGTAAAAAAGCTTGTCTTCATATTTAATGAGACTCGTGGGAGCACCCGGTGGGTTGAGCGCACGCGTAGCCGACTCGATCTCCTGAATTTCATCGCGCAATGTCAAAACGATAGGAGGTGATGTGGTTTTCATCTTCTGGTCCTCCGTGTCAACTGTAAATTGGGTCACTACGCGGTAAATGTCATTCAACCTGTTGTGATGCTTGTCGTAGCTCATTTCGTCCTGAATGTAAAGTGACAACAGCAGGCAGCATCCTACGCCCAATGAAAGTCCCAGTATATTGATAAGTGAATAAACCTTGTTTCGGGAAAGATTGCGAAAGGCGATTTTCAGATAGTTAAATAACATTAGGCTGTTGTCTTTCGCTACCCACAGACTAAATCAATGCCACCCTGAAAAAGTGCGAAATTGGAATATTTATACGCTTATGGTTTGAGTATTTGGACGTTATTGAACGGACGCGTCCAAAACCGGTCAATTGACTGTTCCGTGATAACGCAGCTCTTTCTCGCGCTCCTCTTCTTCTTTTTCACGCTTGATTCGCACCTTGGCAACCGGACCTACCATAATGGGGACTGCTTCCAATTCCACATTTGCCAGCTCAAGGCCGTACATCTCTTCTGTGGAAAGACTATGACTTTTAATAAAGCGATAACCCTGGATAATTAAGTTATCAAAAGAAGATATCTCGCTGTCAACCGAAGCAAGTGAATGAAGCATAATGAACTTGAAATCTGCCGGCATGCTGTGCTTCTGCAATGATTCATAATGACTTATAAGATCGATCTCTCCGGTCTCTGCCATATCATGAAGGATTTTTGCGAACAACAGATTTACACGGTGATCTGCTTTGAATCCCAACTTGATCCGCACGAAGAAACACTTTCGTGGAACGACGGTATCTACTGAATATTTCGATGTATACGGGCTATCAACCGTATCGACATGAAGAAACCAATAGACATCAGCACGTTTAGGACGTTTTTTAAAAATTGAATAAATAATGTTTGAGTCAATATAGCGCTTGCTGTCGGCGACCGCCATGAAGACGAGATTGGTTGCCTCTTTAGGAATGGACTTATCTTTTTGTAAATCCTGAAGGAGCGGCACATAATGTTTTAAATCAACAAATTCAGTATGCCTGTCGCGAAGATTCCTTGCTTTCAATAAAATAAACATGATCAGGAAAAATATCGAAGCGATCGCGAATGTAAACCAACCTCCGTGAGGAAACTTGTCCAGATTGGAGATCAAAAACATTCCTTCAATGGTAAAGAATACTACCGCCAAAACCGACGAACGCAGCCGTGACTTTTTTACCATCGTGAAATAATATACCAATAGAGTGGTGGTCATCAGCATATCAATCGTGATGGCAAGCCCGTAAGCTCCTTCCATGTGCGCTGATTTTTTGAAATAAAGAACAACCACGATTGTTCCTGCAAGCAAAACCCAATTAATAACCGGAAGATAAATCTGACCCTTCATCTTGCTTGGGTAACGAACTCGGGTGCTGGGCCAGAGTTTAAGTTTCATGGCTTCATTAATAAGCGTAAATGTTCCTGATATTAATGCCTGGCTTGCGATAATGGCTGCACCAGTGGCAATGATAATGCTGAAGATCAGAAGTGCTTCGGGAATGATGGAATAGAAGGGAATGCGATCATTCAGATAGGTTCCCTGCTGAGTTAGAAGCCATGATGCCTGTCCAAAGTAATTTAATAGCAAGCAGATAATGACAAAAACCCATCCTACACGAATGTTGCTTTTTCCGCAGTGGCCTAAATCAGAATACATTGCTTCTGCTCCAGTGGTACAAAGAAATACGGCTCCAAGAATCCAGAAGCCTCCAGGATATTTTGTAAGAAGATCAATTGCGTAAATTGGGTTGATAGCTTTTAAAACCGTAAGGTTGTGACTTAGCTGGATCGCACCGAATACTCCTATGAAAATAAACCAAACAGTCATGATGGGACCAAAAATGGCCCCCACAATGTTGGTACCGAATTGCTGAAAAAAGAACAGCAAGATTAGTATGCCAATAACAATTGGAACGGTTGGTATCTCAGGATAATCTATCGTTAAACCTTCAACCGCCGCTGAGATGCTAAACGACGGTGTTATGAACCCATCTGCAATAATGGCAGCACAACCTATGATTGCCGGGAATACTACCCAGAGGGCTTTATATTTTCTCACTAAGGCATACAGCGCAAAGATTCCTCCCTCACCTTTGTTGTCAGCATTCAATGCGAGGTAAACATATTTGATAGTAGTAACGAGGGCCAGCGTCCAGAATACACAGGATGCTCCTCCAATAACAAGTTCTTCAGAGATGACTTTTGTGCCGATGATAGCGCGAAATACGTAAAGAGGTGACGTACCTATATCTCCGTAAATGATCCCGAGAGAGACTAATACGCCTGCGGCAGATAGTTGATACTTACTAAGATCTTTTGAACCGTCCATACTCTTAAATCTCCTCCTTCGGTTTGCCGATGATCAAACGATTGCTGCGATCATAAGAAATATAACTCCAGAGCCAGCTAATGAAGGTAAGTACTTTATTTCTAAAACCGGTTATTGACATCAGATGAACAAACATCCAGATATACCAGGCGAGGAAACCTTGTGTCTTGAATAATTTTGTATCGACAACGGCTTTATTTCGACCAACGGTTGCCATACTTCCTTTATCAAAATAATGAAATGGTTTGATGGCTTGTTTATTCATCATCCTGGCAATGTTTTGCGCAACTAATTTTCCTTGTTGCTGTGCGGGAGGAGCCATTTGCGGATGCCCTTTCGGGAAACCGGGATCTCCATCCATCAATGCAACATCTCCGATAGCAAAAATATTTTCAAATCCTTTCACACGATTAAAGGCGTCTACTGTAAATCTGTTGCCGCGTGTAATGTTTTCCGGCTTCAATCCATCGATTGGGTTGCCCTTTACTCCGGCAGCCCAGACGACTGTTCGGGAAATTAGCTTCTCACCATTATTGAAGAGCACCTCATATCCATCATACGATTTTACGGCTACGTTCAAATGGACTTTTACTCCCATCTCCTGCAAATACTGCAATGCTTTGGCCGAAGCTTTTTCTGACATACCATTTAATAGCTTGCTATTGGACTCAACCAGGTGAATGTCCATTTTTGACATGTCAAGCTCTTTGTAGTCTTTTGGAAAGACATGGTGCTTTAGTTCCGAAAGTGCTCCCGCCAACTCAACGCCTGTCGGTCCGCCGCCGACAATTACGTAGTCCATCAGGCTATTTACTACTTCCTGATCATCACTGAGCAGCGCGTGCTCCATGTTTCGCAAAACTTTGTTGCGAACATGTATGGCATCTTCTATTGTCTTCATTGACATTGAATTTTCTTCAATGTCTTTCATGCCATAAAAATTAGTGGATGCGCCTGTTGCTATTACGAGATAATCATAATGCGCTTTACCGATGGATGTTTCGATAAGATTTTCTTCCGGTTTGATCTGTGTCACTTCACCCAGCCTGAAATAGAAATTGGGTCGGTAGGAAAATCTTTTACGAAGAGGGAAAACAATTGAGCTGGTTTCCAGACCTGAGGTGGCTACCTGGTATAAAAGAGGTTGAAAAGTATGATGATTGTAGCGATCAAATAAGACTACCTGAGCTTTGAGGTGCTTCAGATTTCTTACCACTTCAACTCCGCCAAAGCCTCCGCCGATAACGATGATTCGAGGCTCGCCCAGGTCTGCAATACGCGTCTGCGTTATAATTGATTTGGGCATCAAAATTCTGTGAAATCCTAAAAACCGGGGCGAATTTACGCCATTAGCGAAGATTTTGTTGATTCATCTAAAAATAATTTAGAGGGGTAGCTTTACTCGGTATAAACGGATGTATTTTTGCGCCGTTCAAACCAAAATCTTTATGAAGAAATTATTGATTGTAGTGTCTATAGGTGTACTATTTGCAAGCTGCGGCGGAGCAGAAAATGAAAAGCTCAAGAGCCAGCTCGATTCACTTCAAAATGAATTGCAAGTCAGTCAGCAAATGTCGCAAACGTTACAGGAAGTTGGCACGCTCATGGACTCTATCGATGCAAGTCGTCAGGTACTGCGTGTAAATATGGTGGAAGGCACAACCTATGCTGCTTACACATCACGTATGAAAGACCTGAACAACTATGTAAAAGAGACTCAATCCAAAATTGGAGACCTCGAAAAATCGTTAAAGAAGTCCAAGTCAAATGCAAATGCTTACGCTGCTACAGTAAAGAAGCTTAAAGCGGATCTTGAAAAGAAGAATAGTGAAATCGCTTCTTTGCAACAAAAAGTGGCAGACCTTGGTAATCAGAATGAAAATATGAAGATCACCATCGATCTTCAGGAGGCTGAGCTTAATGATAAGTCAGCTCAGATCGAAGCTAAAACTCAGGAACTCGCTTTGATCGAGGCGAAAATACAGGAGCTTATGATCCAAAGTAAAATGAGCGAATCTGATTCTTACTTTGCCCGTGGACAGGCAATAGAAGAAGCTGCTAATCGTACAAAATTAGCTCCCCGTAAAAAGAAAGATACTTATAAGGAAGCTATTGAGCTTTACAAGAAAGCACAATCATTAGGTAACGATAAAGCTCAGGCTAAGATTGACGAATTGCAGAAGAAGGTAAATTAATTTTCTACCTCTCCGCAGACGGCGAAAATTAATTGATTGTGAATGAGGTTCGCTGTTAATGAGCGAACCTCATTTTTTAC
>JANYDR010000675.1 GCA_025363495.1 Cyclobacteriaceae bacterium
GAAAAACCACTCTTAACATCTCTGCAATTGGTGAAAAACAAAAGTGGCTAGATGGCTTGTTTGATATTGTCAGGAGCAAAGACAAGTCTTTCTATTTTTCTATTGCATAATCTGGGTTTAACCAAGCAGTATCCTAGAATCACACCAAGGGCAAACCTGACAAAGTAGAACTAAGGAATAAGTCTCAATTCTTTAGCCCGTTGGATAGCCTGCGTGCGACGACTGACTTCAAGCTTTTGAAAAAGATTGGACGAATGGGTTTTAATAGTATTGATTGATACAAAAAGCTTATCAGCAATTTCCTGATTTGACAGACCTTTGGACATTAAGTCCAACACCTCCTGTTCACGCTTACTGATACCCAAACGACTGAGAGCATCAACATCCAGTTGAAAATCAGCGGAAGCTATGATCATTTTCCGGCGGGTTAGCCTGAGCCCGACCCAGATGCCAAGAGCGGTGAACATAGCAGCGACCACTCCAATATAAACTTCCATTGAAAGATCACGGATGAAAAGTCGGTATTCAGCAAACTTCAGCAACGCCATTAAACCGGCGAGGGAAAGACCGTATAGAAGGATTGTTTTTTTCAATATTATTTGATTGATCAAGTTAATAAATAACAAGTCAAAAATAAGGTATGAAATTAATTCAGTGGTATCTTTTTCTCCTCGTATAGAAGTAATGATATTCTATTAAAGTCCATACCGGATGATACAATACAGCGCGCGAATACCATCCTTCCATCCTATTTTCTTTCCATCTTCGTAGGACCGGCCATAATATGAAATCCCGATCTCATATATACGGACGCCACTTAACTTGGAAATCTTCGCGGTAACTTCCGGCTCAAATCCGAACCGCTTTTCCCTCAGCTTGATACTTCTTATTATAGGCGTCTTAAATAATTTATATCCAGTTTCAACATCCGACAAATTGAGGTTATTAAATAAGTTTGAAGTAAATGTTAGAAAGGAGTTACCTAACTGGTGCCAAAAAAATAATACCCGGTGAGGCTGGTGCCCTTTAAAACGACTTCCAAATACTACGTCCGCATGGCCGTCAAGTATAGGCTGAAGCAGTCGTGAGTATTCAATCGGATCGTATTCAAGATCAGCGTCTTGTATTACCGTATAATCACCTGTAGCACACAATAATCCTGTTTTAATAGCAGCTCCCTTTCCGCGATTTACTGGATGACGATCGTAATGAAAAGGAATGCCGGCATTATCGCGCTTAAACCGAAGAATGATTTCTTCAGATTTGTCAGTGGAGCAATCATTTACAACAATAATCTCTTTTGTGATGCCTTCAGGAAGTTGTGCGTCAACGACCTTTCTAAGAACCTCCTCCACTGTCGGGCATTCATTGTACACCGGTATAATGACTGAAAGTGTTTTCATCTGTTGGCGAGATTATACTTTAAACTTTCTATGGTCATTGCGAGCGCGTAAAGCTAAAGCGGTAGGTTACTGACGCTGGAGCAGCAAATTCGTCGGTCGGGTTGAAGCCCAATTTCTTGAGACGCTTCAAATACGCGTCTCCATTGTCTAAATGACAGAAGAGCAACCAGTAACTTTCTCCAGAATCCACAAGCTTCTGTACCTCGCCATCGACATCTGTTAGACTTTTACTCATTGCTATGCGATCATCACTTATAGAAAATAACCTGATCGACCTATAATAGTCGAAAAAATAATGAGACACACCGTGAATATAAACGTTGTCCGCCTTGCGTTTATGTTCTGTAATAAAGTTTAAGCAGCTTTTCACTTCCTCATTCTGAAATGGGAATCGGCTACCATAGAATCCTTTGGCATAGCCACCGATAACAATGCCAAGAGTTAATGCCAGAGTAACGACGCTAACAAGGTCTCTCTGAAAAATTTTGTAAATCATTTCCATAATCCCCTTCAGACCAAACAGGCAGAGTATTACAATCAATGGACAGGTGTATAAAATTAACCGGGTCTCAAACGGATACAGTCGCAAGCTTGATATAAAAAGATGAATTATTATCGGAACCGTTGTAAGAATCAGCCAGGTAACGTTTCTCAACCACAGCAGCCGCATTATCCCAACAACAACAAATAATGTAATAATAGCCTTCCAGACACCACCCAATTGAAAAAGAACTGTCGTGATCATAATCCATTTGTCCCATACGAATTTATAAAATAAGATATCAAACGGATTAGCAGTAAAGAATGCATCCTGATTCGTCCAGTACGTAAGCATCATCTCCCTTGATGGGTGACCAGCAATAAAAAAATAGAAATAACACCAAAAAATTACTAACCAGATAACACTCATAAATAGAATTTGAACTAAACCAACACTTTCACCACGCGAATACCGATATAAGAGGAATAATCCTGAAGTGAACAGAATAATTGGGGCGATGTTCGATAAGAATATCGAAATCACGCCTACAAACGTGAGTATGTAAAATTGATTTTTAGGCTTATGGTATGGTTTCAATATGAAATAATACATGCTTGTCAGCACGAGCACATCACACATATACTGCTTGACTTCGCTGCTATAGTAAATCATGGTGGGGTTAAATGCAAAAAGAGATAAACCAAACCATTGCATGTATTTATTGAGGTTCGTGAGGTTTAGAAGCTTAATGAAAAAGTAGGTTGATAAAATAAAGGCTAAGAAGGGTAAAAGTCTCAATCCAAATTCAGAATCTGGAATAAGAAGAGAAAACATTTTTTCGATTTCAAGAAACAATATTGGCGCTACCTGGATATGGTCAAGAGGAGTTAAAAGCCCCAGGAACTTTCTGTCAACAATATTTAATGCCAGCATCGCTTCATCCAACCATAAACTTCTGTTATAAACAAACTGAACTGTCGCAAGACCAATTGACAAAGTCATAATCAGAGAAAAACGGCGATCAGCAGGGAAATAGTTATTCCTTTGAAACAAGCTCATAATTCTAAAGATGAAGCAAATTTTTTGGATAATCCAAAATATATAAAGGATCAACCAGCCCAGCCATCCCTATCCAAACTCCTATACTGAATAGCTTCCGCCAGGTGCTCTACTCTAATTTCGGAAGTGCCTGCAAGGTCGGCAATAGTTCGTGACACTTTCAAGATGCGATCATACGCTCGGGCGGAAAGTCCCAAACGCTCCATGGCCGTCTTGAGAAGTTTTACACCCGCATCACTTATCACACAAATATCTTTTACCATATTGGAAGGCATCATTGCGTTGCAATAAATATTATCCTGACCTTTAAACCGTTCGGATTGAATTTCCCGTGCTTTAACCACACGCACTCGGATTTGCTCACTTGTATCTGACTTTCGCTGGGCGGTCATCTCATCAAAGCTTACAGGGACAACTTCTACGTGCAAGTCGATGCGATCAAGCAACGGACCACTGACTTTACTAAGATATCGCTGCACAACGCCCGGACCGCAGACACACTCTTTTTCAGGATGATTGTAATAGCCGCATGGACATGGGTTCATGCTGGCAACCAACATAAAATTAGCCGGGTAATCGATAGAAACCCTCGCGCGTGAAATGGTAACTCTTCGTTCTTCCATGGGCTGACGCATCACCTCGAGTACCGTACGTTTAAATTCAGGAAGTTCGTCGAGGAATAGAACACCATTATGTGATAGTGAAATTTCACCCGGCTGAGGATTACCACCTCCACCAACAAGTGCCACATCAGAAATCGTATGGTGTGGTGAGCGAAATGGGCGAATCGTAATCAACGATGCATCCTTACCAATCTTTCCTGCGATAGAATGAATCTTCGTTGTCTCAAGTGCTTCATTTAATGTCAAGGGAGGCAGGACAGTTGGAAGTCGTTTTGCAAGCATAGTCTTACCTGCACCCGGTGGACCAATCATGATAACATTGTGACCGCCGGCGGCGGCTATTTCCAATGCGCGCTTGATATTTTCCTGCCCCTGAACATCTTTGAAATCCGAATCATAACTATTGAGCTTACTTTGGAAAATATCACGTGTATCTACTACCAATGGTTCGATTTTCAATTTACCTTCAAAAAAATCAATAGCCTCCTGCAAAGTTTCTACGCCAATAACATCAAGGTTATTAACGATCGCTGCTTCCCTTGCATTTGCCCGTGGAAGGACAAAACCTTTGAAACTTTCCTTTCTTGTTTGAATTGCAATCGGCAAGACACCTTTGATCGGGCGAAGCTTTCCATCCAATGATAGCTCACCCATTATCACATATTTCTCAAGTTCGTCTGTTTCAATCTGGCCGGAAGCTTGAAGAAGAGTAAGAGCGATAGGGAGATCGTACGCCGAGCCTTCTTTGCATATGTCTGCGGGTGCGAGATTGACCACCACTTTATTTCGGGGCATTGCATAACTAGCAGTCTTTAGTGCAGACTCGACTCGATGCTCACTTTCCTTAACAGCGGCATCGGGCATACCACTGATATATAAGTGCTGGCCCTGCGTAACATTTACCTCCACAGTAATAGTTCGGGCATCAACTCCATATACTGCACTGCCAAATGTTTTTGCTACCACAACCCTATATGCTTTAGGATTGCCAATATGAAAAAGGAAAATAGAAATTCCAATCCGGCAATTTTTCGTTGTGCGATTCCAGCAACAAATTCAGGGGGTGAATAAATTTAGTAAGGTTTTCCGTACGAAAGTGGAGCAAGAAAGGTCGAAAACTGGTGCCTTCATTAATTATAAGTCAATGTCCTTTAGTTAACGAATTGCCAGACACTATTGGGCTAAAGCCCAACTCGTCTCGAATAAGTTATTAACCCCGACGTTAAGGTCAGGGTTAAGCAATCTCCTTCGATCTTATCTTGGGCTTAGCCCGACATGACCTTATCTTAACTAAACGACATTGATCATAAATCAGGCATTCTTAGCAACCGATGGCTGAGTTTCAATTAAAATAACCGAGTCAAAGATTTAAAAATTACTCAAAGCGTTCCGAAGCATTTCTCCAATTTGCTTTAGAATCAAAAAAGCCTTCAACAACTCTTCAGAGACCGTTATTAGTATAAAGAATATACAAGATACACAATATATCATTTGTCTTTTGCATAGACTGAATGTGTATCTTAGCCAAATGGCAAAGACTCAAGATGAACCCCAATACTTAAAGAAGTTAATCGATATCCCACTGAGCATTGTTAAAGACTTAAAAAAAATAGCAGTCGATGCTGATAAAAGTTTAAAGACTTACATTCAAGATGTGCTGATTGAAATAGTGGAGAAGCACAGGAAGAAATAATACCTGGGTCAATTTGAGGATTTGAAAATTTCCTGTCGACAGACAGGGAAATTGGTTTTTGGTAAATCATACGATTATCAAGTTCTCGACGCTACCCCTGACTTACGCAACTTGTTTCTCGATCAATAGCATCAGAATGTGAATGACCTTAATGTGGATCTCCTGGATTCGGTCAGCATAGCCAACATGAGGCACACGAATTTCTATATCAACCAACGGTCCTAATTTACCTCCTCCATTCCCGGTAAGAGCAATGGTCTTCATTCCCTTTTCTTTCGCAGCTTTCATTGCCTGAAGCACATTGGCAGAATTGCCACTGGTGCTGAGACCAAGTAACACATCTCCTTTGTTGCCAAGGGCTTCGATATAACGTGAAAAAATAAATTCGTAACCATAATCATTTCCGACACAGGTGATGTGACTAGCATCAGAAATACAAATGGCTGGAATTGCTTTGCGCGCTTCGCGGTATTTTCCCGTTAGCTCTTCGGCGAAGTGCATAGCATCACAATGTGAGCCTCCGTTACCACATGAGATTACTTTCCCTCCCGACTTTACAGCCGTCGCTATCACTAAAGCCGCCTCTTCAATTTTTGCCAGCGTGGAAGGTTCATTTAAAAATGCAGACAGCACAGTAGCTGCCTGGTTGAGTTCCTGAACAATAAGGGATTGATAGCTCATATTTTTTTTGAGGCCTCTGCATTTTTAATCCCTTCCTGATAATCGTAGACCTTTGCTTTGAGTTCATTATTCTCGTGCCGAAGAATTTCGTCCTGCTTTTTGTTTGCGCGGCGATCAATCCAGGACCAAATAAAATCTGCTATCAATAATGCGAATCCAAAGAAACCGGCATATTTAAATGAATGAAGATATTTCATCAGGCCGAGTAGACTATCAAGGCTCGCGGTATCCAGCCAAACAGTAAAAACAAAAATCACAGTCTGGAATACGGCAAAGACAACGTAGAAATAGAGTCGATTTCGATTCATTGGATAAAATTCTCTTAAACTTAACGTAATTCCTTTAAAAGGAAATCATAATAAAGGTTAAGAATGATGAATGGGGCCACAGATGTCAGTTTTTTTGAATTGTACTCAATTTCCAATAGACTCCCCTCAATTGGATGAGCTGGTCGTGGGTACCCCGTTCTGCAATTTGCCCTTCCTGGATAACAATTATTTCATCGGCATGCTGGATGGTGCTAAGACGGTGAGCAATCACAAGGGAGGTTCTGTTTTTCATAAGATTAAAAAGAGCCTCCTGAACCAGTTTTTCGGATTCAGAGTCCAGAGCCGAAGTTGCCTCGTCGAGTATAAGTATCGGTGGATTTTTCAGGACCGCCCTGGCAATGCTTATACGCTGCCGCTGCCCGCCCGACAACTTTGACCCACGCTCTCCTATCAGTGTTTGATAGCCTTTCTCTGTTTGTGAAATGAATTCATGAGCATTGGCAATCTTCGCCGCCTGAATGACTGCTTCTTCGCTAATTCCCGGCATCCCAAAAGCAATATTGTTAAATATCGTATCATTAAAGAGAATGGATTCCTGTGTCACCACGCCCATGTGCTTTCGCAGGGATTCAATATTATAATCTTTCAGAGATACCCCATCAATGCATACTTCTCCCAGCGTTGGATCATAGAACCGCGGTACCAAATCGGCCAACGTGGACTTGCCTCCACCCGACTGTCCGATCAACGCAACGGTCTTCCCTTTTTCAACGGAAAGACTTATATCTTTTAAAACCAGGATGGTATCATACGCGAAACTTACATTCCTGAATTCAATATTCTTTTCAAAGCCCTGAAGCACAATTGCGTTTGGCTTATTCTCGATCAATGGTGTGGTGTCAATGACCGTAAAAATTCTCTTTGCAGAAGCCGTGCCCCGTTGAAGTGCGGTAATACCATTTGAAAACTCCTTCGCAGGTTGAATGATCATTGCAAAGACAGCAAGGAATCCAAGAAAAACAGATGGCTCCAACGTTGAGTCGGAACTCAGTACCATATTCCCTCCAAAAAAAATGATGCCTGCAATGATCAATACTCCTAAAATTTCAGATACCGGAGAAGCCATTTCATTTTTATACGACATGGACTTGCTCACCTTTCGATACGTGGTGCTTTCCTCATCCATTTTATTAATAATATAGTTACGCGCGTTAAATGCTTTTACAACACGCATACCCGTAAACGTCTCATCAAGAATGTTTACAATCCTGCCCAATGATTCCTGCGTTAAAGTAGCCTGACGTTTAAGTCGTTTGATAATTTCCGCCAACACTCCGCCCGTTAATGGCAACACCAACAGTGTAAACAATGTGAGCTTTGCAGACATTGTAAAAAGGATGAGAAAGTAAACAATGATTGTAATAGGCTCTTTTAATACAGCCTTCAGACTGCTCATTACAGCTGTTTCCACCTCCTGAACATCATTTGTAAATCTGGAGATAAGATCTCCTTTGCGTTCATTATTAAAATATCCAATATGAAGCCTTGTAACACTTTTAAAAATGTCCATCCGCATATTCTTCACGAGGTCAGCGCGGATCTTTGTTGCCATTACACGCTCGAGATACCGGAACACGTTAGCAAGAATCACACAAGCAACGATCAGGGCGCAGACAAATAAAAGTGCATTAAGCTGGCCGCTGTCGCGAATGATACCAAAGAAATAATGATTAAAAACAGCAACGACATAATCTGAAGAAAGAGAAAAAGACGGGATGTCCGGAACGACCAGTACCTTTTTTTGATCTTGTTTAAATAACACATCAAGCATTGGAACCACCAGCACAATATTGAACGCCCCGAAAATTATGCCGAGAATTGAAAACGTAAAAAACAATGCAAGCTTTTGGCCGATGTCCCGTGCGTATGAAAGTATCCGAAAGAAAATTTTCATTTCTAAGTAAAGAATTAAAAGTCGTACGAGCGCGAAGCGATATTCCACCGCAGCGACAAAGAAGTTACCGAAGAGTTATTGTTAAAATACGTATTCACACTGCTGCTGTAACGAATGGTCTGTCTCAAATCAATAAAGAAGTTGTGACGCAGCATATACGACGCCAGCAAATCACTATAGATAATTGTATTGTCGTATCCCTGTCCTATTTTATTGTTATACTCCTGCTGACGGGTGTTATAACTTTTATTGATATCGCCGCCCCAATTGACAAAAGGGGCTCCGGCAGCAATGTTTGCGGCAGCTTGATCCCGTCCGGTTTTCGCATAAAATGATTTAACCGTCAAACTCAATTTCGGCCTGGGCTGGTAGCGGATGATTGCTGCCAGCTCATAAAAATTAGCTCCAAGCGGATGAGCAATCGGCTGCATATAGTTTGTATAACTGGTAAATTGATTGGCATGTGAGTAGGTGAAAGGTCTGACAACATTTCCTTCGAGTTGCAAATCAAGATTACTAACACCAGCCACATCAATATATTTAGCACCTCCCTGAACAGCAAACTTATTGGCCCACCACCCAGTACTCGCCAGCAAATTTTTTAAAACAAATTCGTCTAAGACAAATTGCCCGTAAAAAGACAGTCGCTTTCGCGCCAGCCATTTCCAATCAAGGCCAAGAACAACATTGTCAGAACTTCCATTTTGTTGCTCGATGGGACGGTAAGTAATAACCGGGTTCAAATAACTCAATTCAAACGCACCTCCATTGATTGAATCTTGCGGAGCAAAAATCACAGATTCAAAAAATGCAAGATTAAATTTCTTTCCAAGATTAACACTCACTTGATGAAACGCCATAAATTTATCAGGATAGCGTTTATTCCCCGTATTGCCGGTAGGTGATGAGTTCACTTGCGCCGTCATCCGGCTTAACTGAAAAAAGTAATTCAATTTCCATATCTTCAAATTCGCACGAAGGAATAGATTGGGTGGAGCAAAGTCTGAAAAAATCAAGGATCGAAAACCATTGCCGATGTTGGTGCGATCGTGTCCAAACTGCATCCAGATATGCTTGGAAATATTCCAATCGATATAAGCACGTGCTTCAAAAAAATCAACACCCCCGTTTTTAAAATCTTTCCAGAAGCCCTGATGAGGAACCGTGTAGTATCCATAGATACCAGAGTAATCAGTAACATATTGCGGAAGACGTTCCTGGTTATCTGTCAGGTAAGTATAAAACCCAATCTTTTTATCAATCATGCCGCGTATTTCAACGCCACGGGTATTTGTAAAAAGTGTAGCATTTGTACGTGAATCTTTTCCCATTCCCACATACATCACCGGGTTTATGTGTAAATCAAAGTCAGGCTTATCAACGTAATACAAGTCTGACTTCTTCTTGAAGAGATTTTTCAAAAATGGCTTTTTGCTATCACTTGTTTCTGCCCTTGACCATTCCCAATTGTCATTTCGTAGATATTCAAGATTAAACTTATCCGATGCAGACTGGAATACATTTTCCTTTTTCTGAAGGGAATCAATCATTGCAACAATAGCGGACCGCTTGTAAGGCTTCACGGTCGTAAATAATTCCTCTACAATTCTTCCGGCCTTTACCTCGTAGCGATCAATCTTGTGGTAATATTCTTCGTTAAGGGGAGCATTTGTGCTTTGCGCGAAAGAGGTGCTTTCAATACAAAACAGCGTACAAAGTATATATAGAGTTCGCCGCAGGATCGGGTAGCTTTCGGAGGGGTTGAGCCCAAGGGCAAGTTCTGAGGCGTATTTTGCGGTCATGCCGGCCTTTTGGGCTTAATTTTGATTCAAAAATACAACTCAAAACGATCTTTTTAACAATCTGTAAAACCCTCATTGCAAATCCCTGTGCGGTCTTTATCTTTGCAGTCCTTTAACGAAAAAAGTACTGATTCAAATGAAAAAAGGCATTCATCCTGATTATAAAGAAGTGGTTTTCTGGGACACATCCAGCGATTTCAAGTTTTTGACCCGCTCGACTCTGAAAACCAAGGAAACTACTACCTGGACAGATGGTAAAGAGTATCCCGTGATCAAAGTGGAAGTTAGCTCTGCTTCCCACCCTTTCTTCACTGGTAAGAAGATGTTCCTCGACTCCGCTGGTCGCGTTGAGAAGTTCCAAAAGAAATACAAGAAAGCCTGATAAAGCCGATTGGCTTACTTTCCCCCTGACATGAAAAGGTCTCCTCGTGAGGCCTTTTCTGTTTCATAGGTAGATCGGTGGATTTTAACAGTTATTCACGAATTAATTTCCATAAAGTCACCGGTTACCGGATACCAGTTGCCAAGGGCGAACCACCGGCAACTGGTATCCGGTAACTAATAAATATCTTATTTTCGCACCATGAATGTCATCGCATTTGACGATCCTGTAATTCGTCAGGACTTATTGCCGTTTACATACACGCGACCCGTTGCTGCGATCAGGGTTGGCATATTAACGATTATTGAAAAGTGGGGAAAACTATTTGGACAACCTCTCTCCTTTCACACGCAGGATTATTTATCAGAGAAATTTCCATTGGTCACTACTTCAGAGAACCTGTTTATAAATGGAGCTGTGTGCCCGGATGAGAATCTATTCAACGCTGTTTGCGAATTAAAAAAAGGAGACTCTCTAGTAAAGGGCAACGTTATCATAGCTGTATGTTCACATAAGTCAGCGTGGGACTATGCGTCTTCAAACAAAAAAGAATACACTTCGGCTATTACTGTCGTCGATCAGGTGTGGAAGATCTTCCAGCATAACGGCGCCCAGATCAGATCAGATTTTGAATTGATCACACGCGGAAGAAAATCAGCACCGATAACAGATCCGTTTACGCGAGCTTACTCGCCTGAAAATATCTTTATTGAAGAAGGTGTTGTCATTCAGGCAGCAATACTCAATGCCTCAACCGGTCCGATCTATATTGGTAAGAATGTTCAGATACAGGAAGGGGCAATCATACGCGGACCATTTTCTGTTGGAGATGAATCGATCATCAACATGGGCGCCAAGATGCGAAGTGACACTACCATTGGACCTTCTTGTAAAGTAGGCGGTGAGATCAGCAATGCGGTAATGTTTGGCTACAGCAGCAAAGTTCATGATGGGTTTCTGGGAAGCTCGGTAATTGGTGAATGGTGTAACATGGGCGCTGATACCAATACTTCCAATCTTAAGAATAATTACGACTCAGTTAAGCTTTGGAATTATACCAAAGGCGGTTTTCAAAATACGGGTTTAACATTTTGCGGATTGATGATGGGTGATCATAGCAAGTGCGGCATCAATACAATGTTTAACACCGGAACCGTGGCGGGTGTTGGGGCAAATATTTTCGGTGATGGTTATCCTAGGAATTTCATCCCATCTTTTGCATGGGGCGGTGCAGCAGGATTTACCACATTCCAGATAAATAAAGTATATGAAACGGCAGCGAAGGCTATGGAGAGAAGAAGCTCGACGCTAACAGAAATGGATAAAAAGATTTTGAAAAATATTTTTGAAGAGACCACTACGGAACGTGTGTGGGAAAAGAAATAAATGAAGTTCTCCGATATCCCCGGCTTATCTGAAATCAAGCAAAAACTTATTCGCTCTGCGAAAGAAGGAAAGATCGCGCATGCTCAGTTGTTTATGGGGCGTGAGGGAGCATTAAACCTTCCATTGGCAATTGCTTATGCTACGTATCTTCATTGCACAAACCGCGGCGAAGAAGATTCATGCGGAACGTGTCCTGCCTGCTCAAAAAACCTAAAGTATATTCATCCGGATACTCACTTTGTATTTCCCGTCAGCAACGTAAAAGGAGATAAAGATGAAGACCGCTTTCGCGCGGATATCATGAAGGCCTGGAGAAGTTTTCTACTGGAGCAGCCTTTCGGAAATCTCAGTGACTGGACAACATCCTATGGCGGTGAAGACAAGCAGGCGATCATTTCGCGTGAAGAGAGTCGCGAGATCATCAAGACACTTTCTTTAAAACCGTTTGAAAGCCCAATCAAAGTAATGATCATCTGGCAACCGGAGGCAATGCACGCCTCTGCCGCCAATGGAATTTTAAAGATCGTTGAAGAGCCGCCGCCCAATACATTCTTCATTTTAGTTTCCAATAATGCAGAGAGATTATTGCCAACGATCCTGTCGCGAACACAACATGTATTGGTCCCACTTCTTTCTGATGAAGACCTTCAGACCTTCCTTACAACCCAGCCTGGTCTTGAAGAAAAGAAAAAACGAAAAATTGTAGGGGACGCGGAAGGCAATGTAAGACTGGCACTCGCGTTAATAGAAACAGAAGAAGAGGGTCAGCATGAACGCATGGCAGCCTGGATGCGTGCCTGTTTCAAACGTGATTATGCAAAGTTGCTTTCGCTAATGGATGAGTTTCACGAAGCGGACCGTCTTCAACAACAAACTTTATTGCAATACACACTTACTATGATGCGGGAAACGCTGCTAACTCTATCGGGTGCTGATACCATTCTCAGAAGTCGGGATGCTGAATACAAGTTCATACAAGACTTCAGCAAAGTGATGAACGTTAATAGAATTGAAAAGACAAATCAATTGATAACAGAGGCCGCTTATCATCTCGAGAGAAACGGCAGCGCAAAGATGATTTTCCTGGATTTATCCCTGCAATTGTCCAACGTGATGAATTCCTGAAACCCTTTTCATTTACATGATCCTGAATTATTTTTGCCGACTACTATTTCAAAAACACATGAATAAACTTATCACTTTCCTGTTCTCATTCATTTTTCTGATGACCAGCTGCGGTCAAAATAAAAATGATATGGTTGTTACCATCAAAACCAGCGCTGGCGATATGGTGGCTATTTTATATGATGAAACACCGAAGCACAAAGAGAATTTTATCAAGCTTGCTAAAGAACATTATTTTGACAGTATGCTGTTTCATCGTGTGATGCAGGGTTTTATGATCCAGTCAGGTGATTCTGCATCAAAGCATGCACAACCTGGAGAGCATCTGGGTTTTGGTGGAAAGAAGTACACCATCCCGGCTGAGTTCAATCCTAAATTTTTTCATGAGAAAGGGGCATTGTCTGCCGCACGTCAAGGTGACCAGATAAATCCTACAAAGGCATCCAGTGGAAGTCAGTTTTACATTGTACAGGGAACAGTGCTTACGCCAGCGGACATTCAAAATATGACGTATGATATGCCTAAGATAATGACCGGCCTTCGACAGATGTTTGAAAAACTGGAGTACAAACCGCTGCTTGATTCATTGAATAAGCTTTACTATTCCGGAGATATGGACGCCTATCAAAAAAGACTTTTTGAACTCGCGCCGAGAGTAGAAAAGGCAACCGGTATGAAAGTTACCAGGGCTGGTCTATCAGAAGAAAAGAAAAAAGTATACAGCACCGTTGGGGGCTCACCTCACCTTGATGGAGATTATACGGTGTTTGGTAAAGTGATTAAAGGTCTTGAAGTCATTGATAAAATCGCTGCTTCGCCGCGCGATTCACTGGAACGCCCCTTGGAGGATGTTCGGATAATGACCGTGACAGTGAAAGAAATGTCTAAGAAAAAGATTACGAAAGAATTTGGATACGTTTACCCGGTTGTTGTCAAAAAGTAAATGAAGATCCTTGTCACCGGTGCCAATGGATTATTAGGGCAAAAGCTGTGCTCATTACTTGATGACGATTCTTCGGTGAATCTTATTGCAACAGCAAAGGGTAAATTAAATTATTCATTATCCCATGGTGTTTTCATGCCATTGGACGTTACAGAACCTCAACAAGTAAACGAGGTTATGACTTTGTCCAGGCCCGATGTAGTTATTCACACCGCGGCGATGACACAGGTTGACCAATGTGAAATAGAAAAAGAAAAATGCTGGCTTAGCAATGTAAGTGCCGTTGAATATGTGGTAGCGGCTTGTGAAAAGACCGGTTCCTATCTTATTCATATTTCTACCGACTTTATTTTTAATGGAAATCACGGTCCCCTTGATGAAACGGCTGTTCCCGATCCGGTAAGCTATTATGGCGAAAGTAAACTTGCCGGAGAAAAAGTTGTTCAAAAAAGCAATCTGAAATGGGCTATTCTCAGAACCGTTCTGGTTTACGGCGTTACTAAAGATATGAGCCGTTCAAACATTGTTTTATGGGTAAAGAAAAGTCTGGAGGAAGGAAAGTCAATCAACGTTGTTAATGATCAATGGCGTACTCCTACCCTTGCGGAGGATCTTGCCAAGGGTTGCGTACTTGCTGCAAAGAAAAAAGCAATTGGAATTTATAACATCTCCGGTGAAGAGATGATGACACCGTATGATATTGCCATTCGGACGGCTAAATTTTTTCAATTGGATTCGTCGCTTATAAATGTCACTGATTCAACGAAGTTTAAGCAACCTGCACGGCGTCCACCAAAAACGGGTTTTATTATTGAGAAAGCGAAAAAGGAGTTGGGATATAATCCACATTCGTTTGAGCAAGGGCTGGGAGTGCTTAAGGGACAGATTGGTTAGGGTTCTTTGTTGGCGGAAGACGGTACAATTGCATTTTTTTGCCACACCGGCCGACGAGGCAGGGATTCTAAAACCTGTTTGGGTTAATATATTCTAACTGAGTTAAGCTAAAATAAAAAGACTTTGCCAGTAGAGTAGAGAAAAGGAACAAGCGGTAAAGAGCTTACGCCACATTTGCTGACCTTGTTTCCTTTT
>JANYDR010000676.1 GCA_025363495.1 Cyclobacteriaceae bacterium
ATCCACCCCATGCGTATACCCGGTAACCCATAGGCTTTTGAAACAGATGAGATGCTGATTACTTTTTCACTCAACGAAGCTGCCCACGGTGGTGGAGTTGTAAACGATAAATCACGGTATGTCTCATCCACAAGAAGAAAGATATTATGCTTTTCTGCTACTCTTGCAAGTGATCTTAACTCATCCAACGACAACATTTTACCAGTAGGATTATGTGGTGTTGTAACGCTGATCAGCTTTGTGTTGGGTCGGATCAATTTTTCTATTTCACTGAGATCGGGATGGTATTGATCTTCTATTTTTAACTCGACAAAGTCAATTTCACATCCTATGGCACGGGGAGTTTCAATGTTCGTCGCATAGTTGGGATGCATGACAATAATATGATCACCTGGCTGCAAGAGGGCGGTATTTGCCATGAATAAAGCAGCCGCGGCACTCGGTGTCAGCAGCACATCATCTTTTGTAAGACCAGCTTCGGCGGCGATCAATTGTCGAAGTTCGACTTTGCCCTGATGATCGCCGTAGCATAACAATGTATTCCTAAGATCAAATTTTAGATCACCAAGCCGTGCATCGTCCATTGAGCTCTCCGTGAGGTTGAATTTTACATTGTCGTATCCCATTTGTTCAGGGGATTCGATCTCGATGGGCATGCGGCGGTATTTCATAGGTGCGGATGTGAAATTTGAATCACTCTACTTTTAAATTTTACATTATGAGTTTTACATTTTTAATTAAAAATGTAAAACGTTAAACGCAAAATGTAAAAGTGATGCGGTTAATCAACTATTTCAACTATCGGTTGACCCGTACAGCCACTTGGGAATTTTATCTTCAATAGAACAGAAAGCGTGGGCGCGATGTCGGTGATGGTGTGAGGCTGAGCAGAACTTCCCTTTTTAATTCCCCATCCATAAAAAAGGACAGGTACATGAGTATCATAGGTGTAGCCAGAGCCGTGCGTCGTTCCAACTGTAGTCAAACTTGTTATCCAGTTTTGCTCGAGCACGTAGGCAATATCTCCTGACCGCTTTGGGTTGTACCCACGAACCACATTTCCTTTCAAACCCTTCTCACCATAATCGGAGGTGCGAAGTGTGCTTGAAGTAAATACGCTGGCAATGCCATCAATGCTCATTAAATACTGGCTAATTAATTCTGTCGCAACCAGAACATCCACACCGGATGATTTAGGATCACCACTGAATGCCTCTTGATTAAGAAACACCTGATCATTGCTGATCCTTTCAATAATTTTTTTATCCGGAAAATATTTTTTTAAGAAATCATTTAGTCCCGCCTCAACGTAAGTCTGCCTCAAAATTCCCGCAGGAATTCTATTATCTTTTAAATACTGAGGGACATCGGCTACGGCGTGATCGGCTGTAAGAAATACAACGTACTGCCCAGCCCCAACTTTTTTATCCAGTTCTTTCAGCAGATCTTCTATATTCCTGTCAAGACGAAGATAGGTGTCTTCAATCTCCACAGAGTTCGGTCCCATTGCATGTCCTACATAATCAGGGCTGGAGAATGATACAGTCAAAAAATCTGTAATGTCATCATTTCCGAGATCTTCACCATCCAATGCAGCCTTCGCCAGCTCGGTAAGCAAATCACACCCAAAGCCAGTCGTTAAAATAAGATCCATGCTTGCAAATTTGGTTCTCATTTCTTTCAGCTTGTAAGGAAATACTGGTTTCTCATCTTTCCCTTTGAACCGGGTTTCATATGGTGTGTCATCAGGACCACTCTCCGTATATTGATCTATTGGCAGCAACGTATTCCAATCCTTATTAAGATATTGATCTGCAAGATTAAGAGCGTTAAATTTTTCAACCCACTGAGGGAGCCCAGGTTTATAATAGGTGCTGCTAATAAATTTTCCACTCGGTCCATCAAACCAGTAGGCAGCATCTGCCATGTGACCGGCAGGGAGAACGGCACCGCGATCTTTCAATGACAATCCTATTACTTTAGAACGCTTTTGAGATGCCAGCTTCAACTCATCCGTGATCGTTGTAGAAAGCAATCTCCAGGGAGAAACATCCCCATTCCCTTTTTCACTTCCAACAGGCTTCTGATTCTCGTCACCTACGCAGTTTACATCCTTCTTTGAAACTTTATCAAACCAGTCATTGCCAATGATACCATGAATTGCCGGAGTAGTCCCGGTATAGACTGAAGCATGGCCCGGACCTGTATAAGTAGGCACATAATTATAGTGAGCATTTTTCAGCATAAATCCGTCGGATATCAATCGCTTGAATCCCCCGGTGCTGAATTTCTTATCAAATCGATAAAGGTATTCCTGCCTCATCTGGTCAACCACAATTCCGACAACTAATTTGGGCTTGTCTTGGGCGTATAGTGAAAAGGAGGCAGCAAATAAGAAGATAATAACAAGTTTTTTCATGGCCATTTCGTTGACGCTAATATAAATGATTCGCAAGTAATGATTGTTATAAAATAAGATGAATGGTTTGTTAACATATATTTCCCAGTAGAGTAGAGAAAAGGAACAAGCGGTAAAGAGCTTACGCCACATTTGCTGACCTTGTTTCCTTTTTCCCCTCATCAATCCGTACGTGTAGTTTTCCCGCATACGGCTTTCCTACTAGAATTCATAACAGACATTCACTGTCAATGACAGCTTGGTTTGTTACATAGTCTCCACCATTTGAATAGACTCTAATGCAGACGGACTACTATATTCATCACTACTGCCACCTT
>JANYDR010000083.1 GCA_025363495.1 Cyclobacteriaceae bacterium
ATGGTTCAAGGTAGTTTTCAATCGCTACCCGGTATTCTTCCGGACAGGTCAGGATATCTGAAAGGAGAGGAGCATTTCTTGTCCACTCCACTTTCTTTTTCAGGAACTTGATGGCCTCAGGGAACCCTTCAAGGTTTTCAACCAATGATTTTGTGAGCTGGTATTCATTCTGACGGGCATCCAGCTTTCTTCCGGTCTCCGTCATTTCATCCCGGATCATTTCAATGGTTTTTTCCAATGAACTGATCCTTGACAGAACATCATTCTCCTCCTGCTTTATCTTTTCGAGGACAAGATTTTTTTCCTGAATCTCATCTTGCAATACCACCAGCTTGTTTTCAAACTCTACCAGACTTGTGCTTCGGTGGTGGGTATCAGAAGTGGTACGATCAATTTCCTGTTTGAGGGAAGTAATTTGAATTTCTCTAATTTCAACGTCTTTGTTCGTTTGAAAATGCTCTTCCTGTTTTGCGCGATGTAATTGACGCAATGCATCAACATCTATCTGTAGTTGTGATGTCGATATTTTCTGAGATTCATATTCAGACTTGATCGAATCGGCCTTACCTGAAATCTCATCGAGAATACCTTGTGCCAATGTACCTTCCTGTTGAAGGCTATCAATGGCAAAATGTCCACGTTCGGCACTCTTCTTATCCTGATCGATCTGGTCTCTCAGGCTGGATGCACGATCATTCAAAAAGCGTAAACGCTCATTATTGATTTGCTTTTCACTTTCATGGTGACGAATGTTGGTCACATGATCGTTAATTGCTTTCTGTCGTGTGGAGAGCGTCTTCTCTTTTGTAATCAGATCTGTCTTCTCTTTTTCGATCGATGACTCTTTCTCTGCAATCTCAGCAGTTAGCTTAAGCTTGCGATCACTTTCTTCTTCAATCAAATGATTGACGTGATTAAACTTGTCTTTTTGTTTATTGACAACAACCTTAGCCAGGAGAATACTCTTTTCTTTATAATCTTCTTTAGCCTTATAATAAGTTTCTGTTTGTTTCGCCTGTTTCTCAAGGCTCTTCATATTCTTTTCAATCTCAAAAAGAAGATCATCCACACGCTCGAGATCGGCGTCGGTATCCTCCAGTTTCTTGAGCGTTTCTTTCTTGCGCTTTTTAAATTTTGAAATACCTGCCGCTTCTTCGAAAAGTGTGCGGCGTGAATTATCACGGTCATTCAAAAGATCGTCTACCATTCCCAGCTCAATAATGGCGTAACTGTTGGAAGCCACACCAGTATCAAGGAACATGTTGGTAATATCTTTCAGGCGGCAGGTGACGCCGTTGAGAAGGTATTCACTTTCTCCTGAACGGTACAACCGGCGAGTGATCGTGATTTGCGCGTACTCAGTTGGTAATAAATTTTTGGTATTGTTAATCGTAAGAGAAACCTCTGCCATTTGCTGAGGAGACCTGGTGCTCGTGCCGTTGAAAATGATATTTTCCATCTTCTCCGACCGTAATGCACTCGTCTTCTGCTCTCCAAGAACCCAGCGTATTGAATCAACCACATTGGATTTGCCGCAGCCGTTAGGACCTACAATTCCTGTGATTCCCTCGTCAAAATTAATTACAATCTTATCGGCAAAGCTCTTGAAGCCTTTGATTTCTAATTTGGCTAGCTGCATTCTCTGAAAAGTGGTTATTCGCGTTAATAAAGTTGGCAAAGATAGAAGGAAATATGAATCGTAATGACTGTTTTTTTCGACTTAAACCATCGCTTTAAGCTAACGTTAACAGTGCCAACCAATTGATTAAATTAATATCTTTGGTAATCAATGGATGAATTAAAAATCTTATTCTGGATCGTTATCGCGCTGGTATATCTTTTTGCCCGAAAGAAGAAAAAGCCAGCTCCTCCAACATCTTCCCAACCTGCGGACTCAGAGGAGTACGAAACACAGGCGCCCACCAGCAACAAGCCCATGACTTTTGAGGATTTGCTGCGTGAAATTGAAGGCTCTAAAAAGCCCGAACGTAATCCTCTTCCAGTTCCCAAGCCATTTGTTCAGGAGCCAGTAAAGCCTGAATGGCAACCGTATAATTATGATGAGGAAGTTATTAAAGAGAAGAAGCAGAAGCCGCTGGAAGATACCAATTACGACTACCGTAAGCACGACAAGATATACGAGGAATATGACAATGCTACCAAATATGCTTTTCTAAGACCTTCCCTCGAAGAAACAATGAAGATTGAAGATACAATTGTACGCTTCAATCAATTCAAAGGATACCAGACAGAAACCAAGTCCCGTTTCCGGGATGATTTACTCAGAGAGTTGAAAAATCCTCAGAGCTTCAGGAAGGCGTTTATATTGAGTGAGATACTTCAGAGGAAGTTTTGAATTGGGTATCCGGCATTAGGGATTAGGACACATTCAAATAAGTATTGAGTAACAGATGCGAACGTGTCCTAATGCCTAATGCCCAATACCTAATATTAAATCCCTTTAAGAAATTTCATCGTATCAACATTATCCGCATAATCATCCACTTCCGGAAACTGTGCTTTTCCAAAAGGGATGCTATCAGTAAACCAACCCCGTGCAGAAGTAATTACCTGGAGTTTTCCCCGGTGCAGATCAATCTTCTCTTTCAGTTCATGCTGACTTTTATATTTTTCATAATACACAACCGAAATAGGGGAGACGAGGCCTTCATTTTCCCGAAGAATAAAGAAACCACTATCCAGAAAGGGTTCCTGGTTCATTAATAGAATGGATCGCTGGTAACTGTAATTATTAGCATACTTATGATGATGAAGCAGATGATGGAAAGATTGCCAGCTATCGATGAGCGGAACCAGATCAAACTCTTCCGGAACATATACCTTTGAAACATTGCGACAACCCAGGCCAAAGTAGCTGAACACATCTTTACCAAGAAGCGCAAACTCTTCTTTTGGTTCTTCACCCAACAAGACAGCGCAAGAAGACCTGTTCTTCCTGATGATATGAGGAACCTTCCTGAAATAGTATTCAAAATAGCGTGACGTGTTATCACTGCCGGTAGCAATCATGGCATCAACGCCATTTAGCTTTTCTTCTATTGAAATACAATCTGAAAATTCCGGTGCTATTGAAATCAGTTTATCGATAATGAATTTCAATAGAACAGTATCCTGAGAGCTTAGTTTGGCTTTGATCCTGTGGCCTGATAATAAAATGCAAAGGAAGTCGTGAAAACCCACCGCCGGTATATTACCAGCCATGGCAACCCCCACCGTCTTGATCGAAGATGGTTCTGGCGAATAAGACGATGCCCAGGAAGTAAGCTTGGTACGTTGCAACAGGACTTCGATTCCCGTTAGAGAAAGAAAGATACTCTCCTCTGTAAACCAAGGATTTTCATTTTTTGCTTTTTCAGCAAGATCTGTCCGATCATTCTGTCCAAGGTCCTTTATTATATCGCCTACTCTGCAAAAGGAATCTATTCTATCTGATAACTTCATTTCTATTGTTTAAACTTTCAAGGCTGTCTTTGTGTTTTGACAGTAATTCAAAGGATGGTATTTTTGCAGCAAAATTAGAGGAAACAAGTAAAGAATGGCGATTAAGATCACAGAAGAGTGTATTAACTGCGGAGCCTGTGAGCCCGAATGCCCCAATACCGCTATTTACGAAGGGGGAAGGGAATGGAATTGGGCTGGCGGTACAAAACTTACGGCATTGGTTGAACTGGGAGACGGCTCCAAAGTCGAGGCAAAATCCTCCCAGGAGCCCGTTTCAAATGAATTCTATTACATCGTATCAGGAAAGTGCACCGAATGTACAGGCTTCCATGAAGAGCCTCAGTGTGCAGCAGTTTGCCCTGTAGACTGTTGTGTTCCGGACCCTGATCATGTTGAAACAAAGGAAGCACTCGCTATTAAGAAGGCGTGGCTGCATCAGGAGGAACTACAATCGTAATTTAGGTATTAGGCATTGGGTATTGGAAATGCATCGCACTACTTCAATAGAGTGCCCTCAATGTATGGTAATGAATTAATACCCAAATTAATTTATCCAAAACTTGATCATCAAATAGGTCTCCCGATACCTAATACGCATTTATTACTTCATCTTCGATCTCTTTATTAAATACGCTTGTAGTACGGTAAAGTAATCCGTTTGGGTATTTGCCGAAATGAAATCAATCTTAAGCTGGTTGCATTTAAGCTTGAGTGTCTCATGAAATTCCTCCAGCGAAGTGACGTACCGGCTCTTTATCTCTCCTGGATTCAGTTTTAATTTCTCACCGCTTTCAAGATCAACAAATTCATAAGGTCTTTCTTCAAAATTAAAGGCAAGCTCAGTTTCATGGTCACTTACATGGAAAAGTAAGACCTCGTGTTTGTTATGTTTTAAATGCTGAAGAGCTTTAAATACATCTTCGGGATCTTCTGCGCTGTCAAACATGTCGCTGAAAAGAATTACCAGCGAACGCTTATGGATTTTCTCTGCAATGGCGTGCAGAACTTCTGAGACTCTGGTTGTCTTCTGAGACTTGGCCTGTGAATCCAATGTTCTTTCGAGAAGCGCAAAGACCTTGTCAAGATGCGAAGCGGCAGACTTTATAGGTGTTAATTCGTCGATTTTATCAGAGAAGAGACAAAGGCCAACTGCGTCCCGTTGTTTATGAAGTAAGTAGGCGAGGGCGGAAGCAGCGTTCACACTGAACCTAAGTTTGGCGAGCGTGTTGGCGGGATAGTACATTGAGGAGGAGCAATTGAGGGCTATAAGACAACGCAGATTTGTTTCTTCTTCGTATTGTTTGGTATAGAGCCGGTCGGTCCGGGCAAATACTTTCCAATTGATGTGCCGGGTGCTCTGGCCTTCGTTATAAAGGCGATGCTCCGCAAATTCCACAGAAAATCCATGATAGGGAGACTTGTGAAGCCCAGTTATGAAGCCTTCAACAAGCTGTTTTGCCAATAATTCAAGGCTGCCTGTCTTTCGGGTATCATTTAATTTAGTGGTCACGGGCTTTGAAAAATGTAATTATAAGCTTTATTTAAAGGTTCCAAATCAAAAGTAACGCAGAGATGACTGTTTTTATTGGTCAGAGTTTGCAATAATTTTTGAAACTATTATATTCGAATATACCTTGACCCTAACGCACAACCCTAAACCTACGATCTGTGGAAGAGAATAAGAACGGAAGAGATGAAATTTACTCCGAAAAAGTAAAGGCTGGTAAGCGTACCTATTTCTTTGATGTGAAGTCAACCCGGTCTAACGACTACTACCTCACTATCACCGAAAGCAAGAAACGGTACAACAAAGATGATGAGGGTTTTACATACGAAAAGCATAAAATTTTTCTCTATAAGGAGGATTTTAACAAGTTCATGGACGCGTTGAATAATACTGTGAACCATGTTAAAAATGAGCTGATGCCTGGAGTTGATTTTACGCAATTTGATCACGTTCGTGAAGAGCGTGAGGAAGTAGCAGTAGAAGCAAAGCCAACAACGGCCACGGTAGATACCGAACTTAAATGGGATTGATTAAAGAAACTATACCTAGTACCTAAACCTAAAAACCCTGGAGTGATTCAGGGTTTTTTAATTAGATGCCAGGCACCAGTTGCCCGGCCCCCGGTAACTTGTAACTGGTATCCGGTAACCTACTATATTTGCGCCCTGATTTAAAAAAATATGGGTCTAAAATGTGGTATTGTCGGTCTGCCAAACGTGGGAAAGTCTACTCTTTTCAATGCTCTCTCAAATAACAAGGCTGAGGCTGCTAATTTTCCTTTCTGTACAATTGAACCGAATGTGGGTGTTATTTCCGTTCCGGATGAACGTCTGAATATATTGGCTGGGTTGGTAAACCCACAGAAGCTTGTGCCTACTTCTTTTGAATTTGTTGACATCGCAGGCCTGGTGAAAGGAGCCTCAAAAGGAGAGGGACTTGGAAATCAATTCTTGGCAAACATTCGTGAAGTAGATGCGATAGCCCACGTAGTTCGCTGTTTTGAGAATGACAACATCATCCACGTTGACGGAAGGGTTAATCCTGTTGCTGATAAAGAAATTATTGACACGGAACTTCAACTAAGAGATCTGGATTCAGTTGATAAAAAAATAAATAAAGTTGAACGGACTGCTAAAAGCGGAGATGTAAAAGCCAAGAAGGAACTATCTGTTCTTCAGCTGTTTCAAAGTGCATTGTCGTCGGGAAAAAATGCCCGCACCGTCCAGACAGATGCGGAAGATCGAAAGGCAATTGAGGACCTGCAACTGCTTACCGATAAGCCAGTGATTTATGTGGCGAATGTGGAAGAAACTGCCGTACATACTGGCAACAAGCATGTGGACGCTTTAAGAAATCTTGTTAAGGATGAAGGAGCGGAGGTGGTGATGGTATGTGCTGCTATTGAAGCGCAGATCGCTGAGTTAGAGAGTGTCGAAGACCGTAATGAATACCTTGCGGAATATGGTCTAAAAGAATCGGGTCTCTATAAACTTATCCGGGCAGCCTACCATTTGCTTGACCTTATAACGTACTTCACTGCGGGGGTTCAGGAAGTTCGGGCATGGACCATTCACAAAGGGTGGAGGGCTCCACAGGCAGCGGGAGTTATTCATACCGATTTTGAGAAAGGATTCATTCGGGCCGAGGTGATAAAGATCCCTGACTATCAAAAGTATAAGACTGAAGTTGCCATAAAAGAGGCGGGTAAACTTGCTGTTGAAGGAAAAGAATATGTAGTGCAAGATGGTGATGTAATGCATTTTAGGTTTAATGTTTGATTTTCCAGGCGTATTTTAACTAGCTCATTTTCAATTATTTGTAGCTTATTTAAAATAATCCTTTCAGAGCACCTTTCATACAGCCTGACTTTTAGTACTTTAGCTCTCCGCACAGTCAGATTTTTTGCGGTCACTGTTAAGATTTTTTTCCCTTAAGTATCAAGTTCTGTGAGAATCAGGATAGTTTTTTCGCTGAAGAATAAGGGTGCATTTGTCCCCTTTCATCATCAATTTTTACTGGCGCAAACAGTAAAGGGATTGGTTGTTGCGGGCAAAAATCCGGAGTATCAGCAATTCACTCATTTCAACTTTTCGGGACTTAAGGGTCAAACAAAGATCAGCAGGAAGGGACTTCATTTCTATTCTTCACGTGTCACTTTGGTATTCTCTACCTCCGATAAAGGCTTTTTAGATTATTTCCTGGGTGTTCTCTTCGCGCATAAAGAGATTATGATCGGAACGCTACAGCTTTCTCCGGAGGCAATCGAGCATGAGGAACCCGTAGCAGTTTCTGAGAGCGTTAAGTTTCTCTGCATTTCTCCTATTGTACTGATGGGTGCTGCATTCAATGATGAGTCTGGTAAGCGTTTTATAAACCCTGAGACAGACGAGTTTTCTGATTTATTATATGATTCCACCATTGCTCAAATGCAAACCTCCGGTAAGTTCACCGCAGCGCAGATGGCTGAGTTTTATAAGTTTCAGTTAGTACCTGATAAGGATTATCTAAACAGGATACAGACAACTCACAAGAAGTTTGCCCGCATTTATCCTTTGTATGATTCAGACATCAAGTATGAAGTAAGAGGATACACTTTTCCATTCACATTGTTCGCTCCTCCGACCGTCCAGCAATTTGTCTATGAGCATGGTTTAGGTCAGTTCTCTCATAAAGGTTTTGGCATGCTTGACATGGCCAACCATAATCCTATTCGCAAAGAGGCCGATCTTGAATTGGTGTACGCTTAGCGCTGATTTACCGCAATCGCAAAGTATCCTACCAGTAAGTCTGCATTGGGCTGGAAGGCCCGGTAGTAAACCAGGACCTCATATAAGTTTTCGGTCTGGTAGTAGTTGCCCTCTATTTGGTTTGGATCAGGGGAATCAACCAGATATTGATAATTATAGAATCCTTGCTTTAGCAGCATCCTCTTTGAGTATATTCCCTGCCCCTGATTGTATTGAAGTTTGTTTTCTTCATTGCGGGCCCATCCATTGAAAGCTCCCACCAGATAAACATCTTCTTTCAACTGAGCAGATTTCAATCCAAAAGTCACGTATAAATAATTGGCACTGATCCATGGCTCGTCCTGATAGTCCGTATTATCGGGAGTAAAGTTTCCATTCATGTCAGGGTATTGTGAATAGGATTGGGCTGCCCGTGGAAAATCAAGGTTAACAGAAAGATCATAAGGCTTATGACTTTTATCGAGCTTAAGGGTATTTTGTCCGGGGTAGTTAAGTGATCTGAAATCCACAAAGCGAAATTCATTACCGCCTTGAAAGGTTTTGTCCATATCGAAGAAGCGATACTCCATTTTGCTGATCTCCTCGCGTACGAAACTTGGCTTTACGTCCAGTTTGGCATTGTCCCATCGCTGATTTTGACGGATGGTAACATGAATACTCCCCATTGGATTTATTACTTCCGTCCGGCTATAATCAACAATAAAATTTAATGCCTGATTTGTATTGCGGATATTTCCAAGTCCTGCTATTCCATCATCTTGCGTAAGATCAAGTCTCGAATCGAAGACGGCTATCCGCCTGGACAAAATAAGATCTTTGCGCTCACCGTCGCGATAAATAATCACCAGATAATTGCCAGGGACTTTAACAGCCGGTATGGCAACCTTGTAGTGGACGTATTGAATGTGAGTGTTAATTGAAAATGAGTAATCATTAATAACAAACTCATTGTAGTCATGCATGAAATCAAGATCCATCAGGGTTGACTTGCTCCAGTCGAAGTTGCAATGAATGAGCTTTACATAATAATTGTTCCGTTGTTCCCGGAGATCATCAAATTCAAGTAGCAGGTTTTGGGTTGATATGTTGGTAACTGCGGATAGCAAAGAATTTCCTTCAGAAGGTTGATTGGGATAGCACTGTACGCTTCTTATTTGCGGTTCGTAAGTTCTATCTTCAAAAACCAGGGTTTTCTGAGCAAAGGCAGTCGAAAGACCGATTATCAGCAATCCAGAAAGAAAATATCGTGAAAACATGGTTACTCGGTGAGGTAATTAACGATTAAAGTTAAAGGTTGATTAAGTATGGAAGTTGTAAATTCTTCAGTTAAAAAGCGAATAGCGCGTTATCTTGACGCTATCTTATTTATAGCAGCTATTCTGCTCATTAGTTCCTTACTTGAATTTATCAAATTTTAGATCGTTCAAGTTCATCCATTTCCAGGACTATTTTTTCCCACTTGTCATTCAGCGTGCTGATTTGTGAATTAATTTTTTCCAGCTCGGTCTGATAAGAAGATAGTGTCTCGAATTTTGAATAGACCTCGGGTTTAACTAACTCATTTTCGATGGTTGCTTTCTCTTTTTTGAAAGCTTCAATCTTTTCCTCAGCAGATTTTAATTCTTTGGTAAGCTTTTTTAATAACTGATCATTAACCGGTGAGACATCATTCTTTTTTGGTGCCGGCTTCGGTTTTGGAGGCTCAATTTTCGCGATTGAAGAAGAGTTTGCCTCATTCGTTTTTCTCCAGTATTCATATTCATCGTAGGTGCCTGGATATTCTTTAATCTGATGATTATCGATGTACCAGATCTTATTGGCAATCTGGCTAATAAAATAACGGTTGTGAGACACTACTACAAAAGTTCCTGCGTACTGGTTGAGGGCCTGAATAAGGATATTTTCAGAAATGAAATCCAGGTGATTGGTTGGCTCATCGAGCAACAGGAAATTGGCTTCCGAGATCAGGGTTTTTGCAAGAGCAACCCTCGATTTTTCTCCTCCGGATAAAACCTTGATCTTTTTGAATTGATCATCGTCGGAGAATAAAAAGCAGCCGAGGATGCCGCGAAGTTCTTGTTCAGTCTTTCCGCTACCGGCCTGCTTAAGCTCTTCAAGAATTTCATTCTCTACATGAAGTGCCTCTAATTGATGCTGCGCATAGAAACCCTGTATTACATTATAGCCAATAGTTCGTTTGCCGTCTACCGGTTCTGCGCCCGAAAGGATTCTTAGAAGGGTTGACTTTCCTTTTCCATTCGCACCGATCAATGCTATTTTGTCTCCGCGTTCAATAATAGCATTTGTGTGACCCAAAATCTTAACCTCGCCATAAGACTTTGAAACATCTTCCAGCGTAACAACATGTCTTCCGGAAGGCTGCTTGAATTTAAATTTAAAATTGACAGCGGCAGAATCATCGATCACCTCTTCTACCATATCCATGCGGTCCAGAGCTTTTACTCTTGATTGCACCTGCTTCGCCTTGCTGGCCTTTGCCTTGAATCGTTCGATAAACCTTTCTGTCTGACGTATTTTAGCCTGTTGATTATCAAAAGCATTTTGCTGAATGGTTTCGCGCAACTCTTTCTCCTTTAGATAAAAGCTGTAATTGCCCTCATATGTAATCAACTGTTGTTGCGTGACATCAACAGTTTTTGTTGCCACATTATCAATGAACTGACGATCGTGGGAAACAACTATTACTGCACCTTCATAATTTCTAAGGTAATTTTCTACCCACTCAATGGAAGGCAAATCAAGGTGATTGGTTGGCTCATCCAGCATCAATAACGATGGCTTTTCAAGAAGAAGCTGGGCAAGCATTACCCGCATGCGCCATCCTCCGGAAAACTCTTTTAATGGACGATGAAGATCGGAAGTATTGAATCCAATTCCCTCCAGTACAGCTTCAGCTTTCGCCTGCATTGTATAACCATCAAGTTGTTCAAACTTTTCCTGAAGCTTAGTAAGCTTATCCACAAGATCATCGGAATATTCTGTCTCCAGTTTATGAAGGATTTTTTCAATCTGGCGCTGAGTGTCGACAGCATCCTTAAATGCAGCCAAGGCCACTGTAAGAATAGCATCATCACTCTGGAAGGAGAGGAGGTCCTGGTTGAGGAATCCAATCGTACAGTCCTTTGCCTTGCTGATGCTGCCCTCGTCAAGCTTCATCTCATTTACGATCAGCTTCAGCAGCGTCGATTTTCCGCGACCATTCAGGCCAATCAGACCAATTTTGTCATCTGGTTTGATAAACATGGAGGCGTTCAGGTACAAAGGCCTGCCGCCGATATAATAAGAGATATTGGATATTGAGATCATTAATGCTCCTGCTGTTTCAAAAAGGCCACAAAGATAGTCAAAGGTTCTAAGTTCTAAGTTCTTAGTTCTAGGTTCTAGGTTCTGGGTTCTTGGTTTCCGCTACAACGTTTGTATTTCAATGATTGAAATGAAATTTGTTCCGCCTAGAACCTAGAACCTCGA
>JANYDR010000114.1 GCA_025363495.1 Cyclobacteriaceae bacterium
GAGAAGCTGGAGTATCTGGCTATAAGGGAATTGCTTTGAAAGTTTGCTGATTTCGACACCTTCTTCCTGAGTGAGGTTCGTAAAATTTTTTACCGCCAGGTGGAAGCCGGTTGAATCCATTCATGTGTAGGTTGAATAGTAAAACTAATAAAAATTCAAGAGCACACAAATGGCTGTGAACTACCAGTTTGCGACGGTAGCGTTGAAGATATCAATCAAGATCTGATCAAATACCTTTTTTTCGAGATCTTCTTGCACTGTTGTAAAATTCAAGCTGTTGTCAAAATCTTTATAGAAGCTGAATGACCTGTCTTTGAAACTGTTTTTTGGAACAGTGGTATCTTCGTAAGTCACTTTTACCGCAATAGTAAGCCTTGACAAAGCGGCAATATTGGGATCATTTGGATTACCCGTAGACACAGGAGCAATTGGATTGATTCGATATTCGGAGATAGTTCCCTCCAGGTGCAGATCGCCATTTTCGACGATCACCTTAAGGCTTGAATTCTGTTGGTAGTAGTCTTTAAGCCTATTAGTAAACGTCTGTCCCATGTTGGCAGGGGCAAGATCAGTGTTGTTAAAAAACTGATCGATGGTAACGGTTTTGGCTGTGGTGGCTACTCCTGAAAGAGAATATACACTGCAGCTTTGCGTGATAAAAAGAAAAAATAGAAATAAAAGGGAGGTCTTAATTTTCAAGTTCATACTCTTTGATCTTGCGATAGAGTGTTCGTTCTGATATTCCCAAATCCCGTGCCGCGTATTTACGCTTGTTGTTATTCTTCCGTAAGGCACGCATGATCAACTCTTTTTCTTTCTTCTCAATAGAAAGAGAATCATCTTCTGCCTCATGGCTAATGTCCTGAACCTCTTCGGTGGTCTCCTCAGACGGCGCGGTACTTCCATTAAGATTTAAAACCACTGACTCCTGAGGAATTGTTCGCTCAGACTGGGATTCCGCAAATAGATGAGGATTTTCTTTTATGATCTGGGCAGCATGAGACGGATTGGAAACGCTCTCGAGTACAATTCGCTTGAGCTCGTTTACATCCTTGCGCATGTCGAACAATACTTTGTAAAGAATATCCCTTTCCGAAAGGTCCTGACTTGCGCCATCTCTGTATAAAGCAGGAAGGCTTGACTGACTTGGTAAGTAACCTTGTAATACCTCCGCTGTTATTTCTTTTGTGTCAGTAGAGAGAACCGAGATTTGATCAACAAGATTTTTAAGCTGACGAATGTTACCCGGAAATCTGTATTTCAAAAGCACTTCCTTTGCTTCATCCGTTAAGGATACTGGTTTTACTTTATAGCGCTCAGCAAAATCTGAAGCAAATTTTCTGAAAAGCAACTCTACATCTTTACCGCGATCGCGCAGGGGAGGAACAAAAATCGGAACACTATTGAGACGGTAGTAAAGATCTTCGCGAAATTTTCCATTCTCCACTTTGTGCATCAGGTTCACATTGGTGGCTGCAACCACGCGAACATCTGTCTTCAATACTTTTGATGAACCAACTTTTATAAATTCTCCGTTTTCCAATACACGCAAAAGACGAGCCTGCGTTCCAAGCGGCATTTCACCTATCTCATCCAGGAAAATAGTGCCTCCGTTGGTCACTTCGAAATAGCCCTTTCTGGCTTCATGCGCACCTGTGAAAGATCCCTTTTCATGCCCAAAAAGCTCTGAATCGATCGTTCCTTCCGGGATCGAACCACAGTTGATTGCAATGAATTGACCGTGTTTTCTCGGACTCAATGAGTGAATGATCTTTGAAAAAGATTCTTTACCACTGCCGCTTTCTCCCGTTATCAATACGGACATTTCTGTAGGAGATACCTGCATTGCAACACGAACAGCGTTATTAAGCATCGGCGCGTTGCCAATGATTCCAAATCGCTGTTTTACACTCTGAATATCGTTTTCTGTAATCGCCATTTTTTATCTAAACCAATTTGCCAAATAATGTTCCTTTCGTACACCGCTCAATCAATACATTGACGTATTGGCCTTTGCTTTTATTTTCTTTTGGGAAAAGAACGACCTTGTTATTGGAGGTTCTTCCCTGTAAAAAATCTTCTGATCGTTTTGAAAAACCTTCGATCAATACTTTACGTGTTTTGCCAATCTCGGGGAGATTGCGTTCAAGTGAATGCTTATTTTCTCTTAGAATGATCTCCTCTAATCTCCTTTGCTTTATATCATTAGGAATATCATCCTTGTATTTCTTTTCAGCCAATGTTCCCGGCCTCTCAGAATATATAAACATGTAG
>JANYDR010000169.1 GCA_025363495.1 Cyclobacteriaceae bacterium
TCTTTTGGAAGCCACTTGTCACTACAACTATTTATCCGTGGTCAAAAAAGCAGAAGATTCGAAAAATGTCACTGCCTGATTGAACTCTGATTTCGTAAAGTCCGTCAGTGCCTTCAAGATGTTTGAGATAAGCCTCAGGCACTCGGTGAAGATCTTCAATCAGGTCAATGTAATCGGTAAATAGCAATGCACAACTTTCGGTAAATAAGAATACACAGAAAATGGCAACAAGAGTGCACAACTTTTAAACACCAAAGGGGGTACCCCCTTTGGTGTTTAAAGGATATTTTGTCGGGAACTAAAACTGACAAAAAGTATGAATGTGCACTTGGCCAAATTTATGACGTATTTTAAAATCCATCAAATGGAACGGGAGGGTCAGTCGACATCCCAGATCAGCAAGTATCTTGTAATCAACAGGCGGACCGTAAAAAAGTATCTTGCCATGTCTGAGCAACAATACGAAGACTTTCTTATCAAACAGTCTGAGCGGAAAAAGGAACTTTTGCCTTATGAGGCTTTTGTCAAAGAGCGTCTGAGGCTTTACCAGGACACGCCTTGTGCTCAAATGCACGACTGGCTCAAGGAATATCATTCTGATTTCCCAAAGGTAAACCCAAAGACAGTATTTAATTTTGTGAACTGGGTACGCAGCAAATATAGCCTTCCCAGGATCAACATTCACAGGCAACACCATCCCGTAGAGGAGCTGCCCTATGGCAAACAGGCTCAGATAGATTTTGGAGAATATAACCTGCGTACATCAACAGGAACAAGAATCAAGATCTTTTTTTTCGTCCTGGTATTATCCCGTTCGCGTTTTAAATATGTTTGGTTCACCGACAGTTACTTTACATCTAAGCTTGCTATCCAGGCGCATGAGAAAGCTTTTGAGTACATCCAGGGCATTCCGGATGAAACCGTATATGATCAGGATAAAATTTTTATTGTTAATGAAAATAAGGGAGACGTTGTCCTAACGGCGGAGTTCAGGGCTTATACCAGAGAGCAAACCTTTATACTACACTTCTGCCGTAAAGCAGATCCGCAGAGCAAAGGAAAGGTGGAGAACACGGTTAAATATATCAAACAGAATTTTCTTTACAACCGTACCTTTTACAATATCGACACCCTTAATGACGATGCGATGGGTTGGCTCGGCCGTACAGCAAATGCTTTGCCTCACGCCTTTACACAAAAGGCTCCGTGTTCTGAATGGATCATTGAACAACCTTTTCTAAAACCATACACCGCTATCATGTTGAAATCTGAATCCGTTGCCTACACTGTGAGAAAGGATAATACAATATCGTATAAAAGTAACCTTTATTCACTTCCTCTTGGAACCTACACAGGACGGGGATGTGTAGTGGGATTAAGAGCTGAACAAGGTGAATTGATTCTATCCAAAAATACAATAGAGCTATGCAGGCATGAGATTGATTATGGAAAGGGAAAGAAAATAATCAATACAGATCACAAGCGGGATAAGACCGGCGCTATTGATGAAATGATTGAACAACTTTGCTCACTGATGGAAAATCCAGACCAAGCCAAACAGTGGATGGCCGGCATACGTACTGACAAGCCTCGTTATATCAGAGATCAATTATTGATAATAAAAAAAACCGCTGAGCAAGCGGCCCCAGCTCTGATCAATAAGGCACTGGATTATTGCATGAATAACAAAATTACCAGCGCTATGGATTTTAAGGCAATTGTAAAAGGTTACGAGCAACAGGAGCCATCGCAGGACACTAACGGAACTAAAATTATTTCTATAAACCCATTAGGAGGAGCCCTCCCGGAGGGAGCAATGGTTCAGCCTGAAAAGAGCCGGATAGAAGATTACCAAATAATTTTTAAAAACAATAATCAATCATAAAAACAACCACATCATGGAAAAAAAACAACAAATTAAACAGTATTGTCAGCAGTTCAAAACGGCTGGTATCGGTACGTGCATCGAAAAAATCATACAGGAAGCTGAAACAAATCAGCCCGGCTTTCTTGATTTTACTTTAATCTTGCTTAAGGCAGAAGCGGATCATCGACACCAGAACGAACTCGTTAGACAGCTTAAATCGGCGAAATTACCACGATACAACGACCTGGACGCATACGATTACTCCTCAAAGAATGGAATCCAGCAAACGCGCTTAAATCAGCTCAGGGAGCTTAATTGGCTTGATCAAATTTATAACATTATGCTAATGGGTCCATCGGGTACGGGCAAAACCTATCTCGCTGCCGGACTATGCGCTGATGCAGTGAATAAGGGATACAAAGCCTACTTCAGAACAATGGAAGAACTAACAAATATGCTTAGCATGAAAGATTTTACAAAAACATCATTGGCCGAGTACAAGCGTCTTTCCAAGGCAAATCTAATTGTGATCGATGATATTATGCTCTTCCCGGTGGAGAAAAAACAAGCCGTGGCACTATTTAATTTTATCAACCAAACCTATGAAAACACCTCCTTTGTGATAACAACCAACAAGATGCCCGCAGACTGGGCTAAAATGCTTGATGATGAAGTATTGGCAACGGCATTACTTGATAGATTTCTCTACAAATGTGAAATAATAAACCTCGCTGGAAATAGCTATCGAATGAAAAATAGAAAAACAATTTTTGAACCTGAAAAAAATTAATTTATGTTTGTACAAATTGTGCACTCTTGTTGCCAAAAACTGTGCACGCTTAATTGCCATTTTCTGTGCATTGTTGTTTACCGACTACAACAAGATTAGATTACCTTTTTTAATCCTGCCTGTGTTGTAACAAATTTAATCATAAACTGTTAAAGGGTGAAATCACTTTTTTTGTAAGTTCTTATTATCGAACGAAATATTAATTTCTTGTCCGCAGGTGCATTACTTATAACCACCACCTGCCTACACCAAACCTACGGCATCCTCACTCACAGGGTGCGGATTGCCGGACACCGAGCCCGGATTATCAAATGTACACTTAT
>JANYDR010000268.1 GCA_025363495.1 Cyclobacteriaceae bacterium
GGAGGCCACAATTCTCTTCTTTACAATCAAGGGGTTCCTTAATCAACAATTTGACGAATCAGTAAAGGGATTTCAGGAATGTTTGGTAAAAGAACCTGATAATCGTCTTCTTCTTTTTCTGGCAATCAATATGCTGATGAAAGATTCTCAGAGTGAAGAAGCCCTGAAGCTAATGCACATACTTGATACCAAGCCACTGGGCTTGCAAATGGATTACCTTGAATACCTCAGAGGAGAAGCTTTAATGGAACGTGGAGATTACCTCTTGGCAATCCAGGGCTATCAAAAGTTTCTGAAAAACTATAAAAGTCAGAGTTATAGAAAAGACTCTTATTACAAAATTGGTCTCTGTTATTTTCTTGCAGGAAACGCCGCCCTGGCACAAAAAAATTTCGATATCGCAAAGAAAACAGGAAAAACATCTGCTGATCCCGATAAATATGCTGCGGCTATGCTCGACGAAGGAACATTCCCCAATCCAAAAATCCTTAAAGTACGATACTATACTGACGGAGGATATTACAAAGAGGCAAAGGAATTGTTAAAGACCATTACTCCTACCGACCTTCCAAATACAAAAGATGCAACGGAGTTTTATTACAGAAAGGGAAGGCTTGCTCATAAAACGCAAGACATTAGTGCGGCAAAATTATTCTATCAACAGACAATTGATATGACGGGAACGCAGCAATGGTACTTTGCTCCTAATGCCGCATTACAGCTCGGTTATATAAGTCAGACTCAGGGAGATCTTGTATCAGCAAAAAAGTACTTTGAGAAAGCGTTAAGCTATAAGCGATACGAGTATAAAAATGGTATCGACAGTAAGGCGAAATCAGCCCTGGAATCTCTAAAAAACTGATTATTTGCCGGGTGCAAGCACCGGAGAAATATGTACAGCTTTCAATTTTGAGAGGTGCTCCGTGTTATTGTACAATTCAACGGTAAACTGCGACCCGGTATAATTAATCAGATAAAGGCCAAGATTTTCATGTTCAAACATATCCATGGCACTAAGTCGATAGTTCAATAACTGGCACAACAAAATGCGCATGGCACGTCCATGCATACAGACGAGAATTGTTTTATCATCTTCCCGGGACTTCAGCAGATTCAAGAAAGGTCGTTGACGTGCCACAACTTCATCCGGGCTTTCACCGCCTTCTATCGGAATAGAGGTCTCCCCATCCTGCCAGCGCTTTAAAACATGGTGATAGTAAGCATCTTCTTCGGGTGTAATCCGTTGTCCTTCACGGTTGCCCCAGCTAATTTCATTGAGAGCTTCATGCTCCTCATAAGGTAATCCATTATCAATGAATGACGATACTGACTCTTTGCTTCGCTTTAACCTCGAAACATACACCCTATCAAATGGAATCGATTGATACTGTTCGTAGAAAGCCAGTGCCTGCGCCCTTCCTTTGTCGTTCAATGACGCATCCACACCACTTCCCTGCACAATACCCTGAAGGTTATAATCCGTTTGACCGTGGCGGATTAAATATATTTTTTGGGAGATCAATTTCTTTTAATTTGGCCTTGCTTTAAAGAAAGCACCCGTATTTCGGGCTGCTTCTTACAAACAGGCCGCAAAGATAAAAAAATCACTTTCCTATCATAATCCCTTATCGCCTTGAAACGATTATTTAATCCAGACATCACAATAGAGAAACTTAACGTTTTCTCACACAACACAATGATCGAACACCTTGGTATTGAGGTTACTGGCGTTGGTGAAGATTTTATTGAAGCAAAAATGCCGGTAGATCACAGAACTCATCAGCCCTATGGACTGTTACATGGGGGTGCGTCTGTTGCACTGGCGGAAACACTCGGAAGTTTGGCAGCTCAGTGCACGTTGGACGATCCGAATAAATATTGTGTAGGGTTGGAAATCAATGCAAATCATATTAAAAGCATTAAAAGCGGATTTGTTACAGGCACTGCCCGCCCGATTCATGTTGGTCAGCGGACCCACGTATGGGAAATCAGAATTACAAATGAGCAGAAAGAACTTGTCTGTGTGAGCCGCATCACAATGGCAGTTATTGACAAGCTATAAAGAGACCGATGGAGAGAGTAACCAGTGTTCAACAGATATCCGCAAATGAATTTATCTCTGATGCAATATCACTGTACAAGGAAAATAATTTCTCATTCTCATTGTGGCGTCTTCCCAATTCTTCAGTTGTTTATTTAGCTGCAAGCAATCAACCTAAATTACTTTCCGAAATAAATCTCGAAGAGATCAATGCCGGATTTATATTTTCTCCCTTTGATCCAAAGAAAGAAAAAATTCACCTGCCGGCTGATGAATTCTACACATTCGAATCAGGAGAAATAATTTCATCCAAAGGAAAATTGGCAGAGGAAGCCGTTTTGAAAAATGTGAACAAAGAGATTTCTCTAGCTCATTACTATTCGACAAATCAGAATACTCGTATTACCACGAATGAAAATCAGTACAAGAACCTGGTGACAAAGTGTATCAATGAGATCACCAAAGGCAATTTTGAAAAGATCGTCCCCTCACGTTCTAAAAGAGTGGAACTTTCTGATAGTTTCGATCTGCTTGATACATTTAACAGCCTGTGCCACTTATACCCTTCGGCCATGGTTTCTATTTTCTCAAGTCCTTTAACCGGTACATGGGTAGGTGCGACTCCCGAAATGTTAGTGGGTATTAATAAAGAAAAACAGTTTCATACCGTCGCCGTGGCCGGCACACAGCCGTATGATGAAGGAGTTGATTTGCGTTCCATTAGCTGGACACAAAAAGAAATTGAAGAGCAGGCTCTGGTAGAACGGTATATTATCAGTTGCTTCAAAAAAATACGTCTCAGGGAGTATGATGAATCAGGACCAAAAACAATTGTTGCCGGGAATGTGTTACACCTGAAGACTGACTTTACTGTTGATATGGTTGCCACCAATTTTCCACAGCTTGGATCGCTCATGCTTAAACTCCTTCACCCGACCTCCGCTGTTTGTGGAATGCCCATGGAGGCCAGTCTGGAATTTCTAAAACAGAACGAAGGATACGACCGGCAATTTTATAGCGGTTATCTCGGCCCTGTAAATATTAAGCAAGAAAGTAATCTTTATGTCAACCTGCGATGCATGCAGCTTTTTGCCACTGACGCTATTTTGTACGCTGGTGCCGGTGTGATGGCCGACTCCGATCCCGATAAAGAGTGGCTAGAAACAGAAATGAAAATGAACACACTGGGCAGGACTATTAGAAAGTAATTTTCGCTGCGTTACCTTGCACACGTGAATACTCCACTCCTTTTAGATCTGATTGAACTCTGCGCCAAAAAAGGCATTCGGCAGGCTATTCTCTGCCCTGGTTCACGCAGTGCGCCTCTTACATTAGCTTTTGTCAGAAATAAAAATATCAACTGCCGGACCTTCAGTGACGAACGGAGTGCAGCGTTTATTGCTCTGGGTATAGCTCAACAAACTCAGACTCCGGTCGCGCTGGTTTGCACTTCGGGGTCTGCTGCTTATAATTTTGCACCGGCCATTGCAGAAGCTTATTTTCAGCAAATACCATTGATTGTTTTTACTGCCGATCGACCTACCGAATGGATTGATCAACTGGATGGCCAAACAATCCGGCAAAAAGAGATCTATGGTAATCACGTAAAAAAGTATTTTGAGTTGCCACTGGATTCTTCGCATCCGGATGCTGAGTGGCATGCCAACAGGATAATTAATGAAGCCATCAATCTTTCTCAATCAGATCAAAAAGGTCCGGTACACATAAATGCTCCTTTTCGCGAACCGCTGTATCCACCGTATCCTTCAACAAACTCTTCTCTTGTAAAAGATGTACGAGTTATCGAAGCAGTGAAAACTGATTACATCTTGTCAGAAAAACAGTGGTCCTCTTTGCTTCAACAAATCACAGGTGTTAAGAGAATTTTGATAGTATCAGGACAAAACGAACCTGCCCCTGAACTGACCCGTGTTCTTCAGGATACCAAGTCTTATCCCTGGCCGATCATAGGTGACGTATTAAGCAATCTCCATTCTGTTACTGATTTTTGCAGTCATACAGATACCTTTCTCGCCCAGTTATCGGATAATGAAAAAAAAGCACTACAGCCTGATCTATTAATCACGTTTGGCAAATCCCTGGTATCCAAAAATCTAAAGTTGTTTCTCAGAAAGTATAGTCCACGGGAGCATTGGCATATTCAACCAACAGGTAATACACCCGATACGTTTCAGACATTGACGCGCGTGATTCCGGTAACACCCGTTTATTTCTTCACTGAGTTATTAAAGGCATCTGTATCGCAAACTTTTTCGAAGGATTTTAAGGACGGGTGGCTTACAGCTGAAAGAAAAACGAAAAATCGGATTCAAACCTTCTTTCAAAAGAAAACAGGAGGTGAATTTGAGTTTGTTAAAAATATCATTGAGTCATTACCTGATAATTGCAATCTTCATCTCGCTAACAGCATGACGGTAAGATATGCCAATCACATAGGATTAACAGCTTCGCAAAAGGATATATCCGTATTTTCAAATCGCGGCACCAGCGGCATTGATGGATGTTCAAGTACTGCTGTTGGGCATGCTATCGCTTCAGATCGCCCCAACGTTTTAATTACCGGAGATCTCGCATTTTTTTATGACAGAAATGCGTTCTGGCATAATTATCAATTGTCTAATCTCTTTATTGTAGTATTGAACAATCACGGAGGCATTATATTCAATCTGATTGACGGACCTTCCGGATTACCAGAAGCAGATGAGTTTTTTATTACACAACAAAAGCTAACTGCAAAACCACTCGCATCAGAATTTGGATACTCCTACTCGAATAGTAATAATGTTGATCTGAAAGACTTTTTCAAGTCAAATGGAAATGTAAAAATTTTAGAAATTGAATCTTCGCAATCACTGAATAAAGAAATTTTTGAAGAATTTAAAAAGCAGATAAATCAAAGGTTATGAATCTTACATACGACTGGAAACCAATTAAGGAATACAAAGAGATATTGCTTCACAAGTTTGAGGGTATCGCACGCATCAGCATTAATCGACCTCATGTACATAATGCATTCACACCATTAACAGTAAGTGAAATGATTGATGCCATGTATGTATGTCGCGAAGACAATGAAGTAGGTGTTATCATTCTTACGGGTGAAGGTGGACAGGCATTTTGCAGCGGTGGCGATCAAAGTGTGCGCGGTCATGGCGGGTACGTTGGAAGCGACACCGTACCACGGCTGAATGTTCTTGATCTTCAGAAAATGATTCGCTCCAGTTCCAAACCGGTAATCGCGGCCGTAGCAGGATGGGCCATTGGCGGGGGACATGTTCTGCATGTTGTCTGTGATCTTACCATCGCTGCCGAAAATGCGCGCTTCGGACAAACGGGTCCTAAGGTAGGTAGCTTTGACGGCGGCTTTGGAGCGTCCTATCTTGCGAGGATTGTTGGGCAAAAAAAAGCGAGAGAAATCTGGTTTCTCTGCGATCAATACAATGCACAGGAAGCCATTGAAATGGGGCTTGTAAACAAAGTAGTTCCATTGGATAAGCTGGAAGAAACCTATGTTGAATGGGCCCGCAAAATTCTGAAAAAAAGCCCATTAGCAATCAGAATGCTCAAAAGCGCCTTTAATGCCGAGCTCGACGGTCAGGCGGGAATTCAGGAACTGGCCGGGAATTCAACACTACTTTACTATCTCAGCGATGAAGCGAAAGAGGGAAAGAGCGCCTTTCTTGAAAAACGTGAACCAGACTTCTCCAAGTTTCCGAAGTTCCCATAACATGAGGCAATATCTCTTTATCTTTCTGGCATTGATAACAGTGAAGTCCATGTCACAGGTAATTCCAACTACTGGTAAAACATATGCTTTCCGTCTTGTTCCACATCAGGATGTTAAAAAATCTATTATTGAATTCGCCAGGCAAAATAAAATCAAAGCCGGATGCATCGTTTCTTCCGCAGGGAGTCTTGAACAAATGAATCTTCGCTATGCTAACCAGGAACATGGCACGATGGCTAAAGGTCATTTCGAAATTGTATCCCTTACCGGAACATTCTCTGACAGTTCATCCCATCTTCACATCTCTGTATCCGACAATACTGGTCGCACCATTGGAGGACATTTACTGGATGATAATCTCATTTACACGACGCTTGAGATCGTTGTGATGGAACTTCTGGAAGTTGAGTTCCAACGTGAAAAAGACTCAACTTACGGTTACTCAGAATTAGTTGTTCGTCCCAGAACAAAAAACTAAAATGATTACTCCCCGGATAAAAGCAGGAAATCAATGGCTCACTGTTTCCGATCTGAAAGAGAATCGTCTTCCTGATTCATTAAATGAATACGAAAAAAAAGCTATTGAATTCTGCCAGTCGTGGCTGAGTGATAAACTGGATTTTGAATTTAATACATCGGGGTCTACCGGGTCTCCAAAAAAAATACTTTTTAAAAGATCTCAATTAATATCAAGTGCCAGATCAACAGCACAAGCCCTGAATCTACAGGCAGGTTATACTGCCCTCATCTGCCTTGACACTGATTTTATTGCAGGTGCAATGATGGTGGTAAGGAGTTTTGTTACAGGAATGGACATGATCATTAAGGCTCCTTCGGCAAATCCTCTTAAAGAAATTACCGAACCAGTCGATTTCTTAGCGATAGTTCCCTATCAACTTAACACACTGCTTGAACAATCTCTTTCAGAGCTTAATGAAATTCGTACAGTGATCATTGGAGGTGCA
>JANYDR010000271.1 GCA_025363495.1 Cyclobacteriaceae bacterium
GACCGGATCGATTCGTCAAACTTTCTCATCCCCAGACTAAACGTCGGCGCCGGAACGCCTTTTTTTGCAAGGCTGAAATTGTCGCTTCCTTCAAATAGGTTCGCCTTAAGCACCGATTCGGAAATGGCAGACAATCCGTAAGCGGTGCAAGCTCCTTTTATGTCTTCCATCGCAGAGGTCCTTTCCAGCGCCACCACCGTAACGATGGTAGTATCGTTGTAGCTGGCATTGTCGTTATTCAGATTATAGACAATCTGGCGAAGTGGAATAGTAGGATGTTCCGCAAAGTATTGGCTACCAACAAGTCCGATTTCCTCTCCGGTAAAAGCAATGAAGAGTATTGATCTTTTTGCCGGATGTTGCGCAAAATATCTGGCGGCATTGATCACCGCCGTTGTTCCGATGGCATTGTCCCTAGCTCCATTGTAAATGCTGTCCAGCTTTCCCTCCTCTACCTTGGGTTGTACTGCAACGCCAATGTGATCGTAGTGTGATGAGAGCATTATAAATTCATTTTTCAGACTTGGGTCCGTTCCCTCCACCCAGCCCATTACATTCCTGGCAGGAACGATCCGAATCTTATTCTCCAAAGCACTAAGAGTTCCGGATGCTCCATTTGGAATCAATGATGATAAGTCACCCTGCTCATCCCGAATCATAAAAACAGGTAAGGAAATGGCCTCCACGCGCTTTAGCCTTTCACTTTTAAAAGTGCCATTCAGGACATCCCAGGAAACGTTGCCTTTCTTATATCTTTCTATCAACCCCACGGCGCCTTTCTCACTCGCCAATTTTCTTTTGCCATTGATATACCTCAGTCCATCAGCAGAAGTAGAATCATTGAGGCCCATACTGGTAATAACGATCTTGCCTTTGACATCAAGTGTATTGAAATCGGCTTCTGTCCCGTAACCTGCAAATACAATTTGAGCTTTGATCTGTACATCGTCAGTTCCACGGACATGCATCAGGTTCTTACCCAATTCATAACGCCGTTCATTTACGGTAAGCGCCCCGGCGTTACCCGGCACAAATGCTTTTATTTCAAAGTGTTGAAAGTAATCGGTGGTTCCTGGAACTTCTTTCAGTCCCAGACTCCTGAACTGCTCGCCAACATATCGTGCTGCTACATTGATTTCCGGGCGCAATGTGGCACGGCCCATCAATTCATCGGACGCCAGAAAACGAAGAGGTGCCAGCGCAACGGCGGGCGAATTCATTTCGTTGATTTGAGTGATAAGTTTTGGCTGGGCAATACAGGAGAACGCAGCGATGGAAAAATGTACGAATACAATTATTATTTTAACTGGGAAGGATGGCACCGACATAGCTTTGAAGTGTTTTAAGTCGGGGTTAAATAACGCCGATCTTTATTGCTTTAACAAACGATAAGAGATCAGCACTGGGCACGTCGGTTAGTCCAGATCTAAAACTATTTTCAAGTTTTCTCTAATCTTCTCACTAACAATGGCGTCCACTGCCCCAATTCTTTTCACCAAACGCTTATTGTCTATCGCCCTAATCTGGTCAATCATTATGTCACAGTCTTCTTTAAGCCCAAATTTGGGTTTCCTTAAATGAACTCTTAAGATTTCAGAGTCGGATTTTACATTTGTAGTGATCGGGCATACAATTGTCGACGGATGCTCTTTATTAAGCAAGTCTGTCTGAACAACTATGACTGGTCTGATTTTACCGGGTTCTTTCCCCATTCTTGGATTTAAGTCAGCTATCCAGATTTCGAATTGCTTAATCCCCATCATTCAGTTTTTCAAACTCAGCTAACACTTTCAACGAATCCCCAGAAACCAATTTTGATTCTTTACTCAATTGCTTCGAAAGAAGTCGTCGTCTATGAAGTTTATTGTAGAAATCAATGGCCTCATTTATATATCTGTTCCTGTTTTTTTTAACTTTTGTGACGATCTTCTCAGTTTCAAGGAAAATGTCGTCCTCGAGCTTTAATGATAGATTCTTCACGGTACTGCTTTTGTTTTAAAGGTATATACTTTTTAGATATACTCAAAATTTGGATTAACAATGCATTTTTCTGATCAAATGCGTTACTGATTTCTCAGAGCACTCTCACTTCAAAAATTAACCTCAATCGTCACCTCTTTTTTCACGTCCTAAGATGTGAAAAAGCAGCAGCTAGCTCGTTACATATAATAACATGAAGATGTCTAAAAAAAAATAAGAATCACCAATATTTGAAATCGGAAAACCTGATGATTAGATGGGGTTAGCTTAATGGGCGTCCGCAATTAACAAGGCATTTTACTTGATCAAATACGCTACCGGTTTTTACCACGAGGTCGTGAAGGCACTAAGAAGACTCTAAGGAGAACAAGCTGTGACCTCTTTGTGTCATCGTGACCTCGTGGTAAAAAGTGGCCATCATTTTCTCATTCTAAATTCTTCAGATTTTTTTCTAAAATATTCTAACTCCTCCTTAGGTGTTATGCCCTTTATTGTTTGCGAACACCCGGTCGCGTTGCTGCCGCATGAATTTTACAGCATCAAATTTTTTTTCAATCGTCTTCATACTTTTCAAATTCTAATTTACTAAAAATTAGGTCGAAGTATATCAAGCGATAGAGTCTCCACCAATAATTGAGATCTGAAAACCTGATTATTTAGATAGGTGACATTAAAAAGAAGTTGTTTCAGAATTATATCCGGCGAAGACTCGTCTATAATTATTTAGGATTGTGAAACGGAGCTAGCTCGGTCTCTTCTTAGGATCTTGGCGTGAATCAAAGAATGATTATCCTTTCTTCTTTTATTCTATAATAGACTCTTGTTTGCCCTGATAATTGAAATCCTCTTAACTTTTTCGTTTTTATTTCCAGAGTTCCTATTTCCGGAAATTCTTGTAACAATAACGTAAAGTCCATTGTCCTCGACCTAAATTGTTGCTTTGCCAGCTCTCCAAATTCCTGTTCAATATAATTCAAGATTTCCTGAAGTCTTTCTTCTGCTCTCCTTGTCCAGACGACCTTCATTTCAACTTTTTCCAAATATCCTTATCATCAATGAGATTTGCCTCGTCTTCGGATTCATCATACGCAAGAAGTACTTCTTTTTTTTGA
>JANYDR010000438.1 GCA_025363495.1 Cyclobacteriaceae bacterium
TAAGTGGTGTAGTCAAAGAATAAACCAATGAATCTCCATCATCATCTATTCCACCAAAGTTTGCATAGTAGGGCTTAAGAACACAGGCATAGTCACTCAACGGAGGAAACAATCTTGGAGTAGAATCAACAAATTGGGTCCCGTCTTTCATGACCGGTGGGAATTGAAGATAGAAAGTCTGGCCTGCCCAATCCGTATTTGCGTTTTGACTGTAAATATTTGTTATGCCGTAATTCCTGCAGCAACGCTCCCACGCAATGTAATATCCCTTGGGATCATTAAAGCTTGCTGATGGAAGTGTTATCGTAGTTGAATAAAGTATCTTCGAAGTAACGAGCTGATCACTCGAACACGCCGGCTGAGTATAGTTAACTTTTGATATAGAAATGTAAGGGACATGAATATTCATCATGACCACATTGTCTACCATCCGAAAGACCCGCACGTCTTCACCACCCAGGTCCTTGGCCGCCTGTGAGCCATTTACCTCATCAAAATAGATTACCATATTCAGCTGGTACTGAAATCCTGAGATATGGACCAATTCAAATTCGCCGCCTACAATATGAGAGGCTGTCCCCAAAAAAGGGGTAGCAAGCAGAATAAGAAAAAGCAGCGCTTTTTTCATGACCGTAATACGAAAGGTAAATAAAGCAAGACTTGTACTGAAATGTCTGTCTGTAAATTGCGACGATGAACGTAAAATCGAAGATGGACGGCGTTGACCCCCTCTTAAACTGACTTTACCCATATTTATATTTAAATCCATTAATCTTTATTTTAGTCACAGGTTACAAGTCTCAGGTCACAGGTTGCATACTTCATCGTGCGCACTTGTATCCTGCAACGTGTATCTTGCTAGCTTAAATACGTCGTCTTGATTCTACCCAATACATTTAACCGCAGCGCGCGCGAACGAATGCACGCAAAGACTGCAGAGTTAATGCCGAGGGCATTCTTAGTGCTCTCAATTTTCAAGACCAGGCCGCTAAGTTTAATGCCTTCGGCATTCTCAGCGAACTCTGCGTGCCTTCCTTCGCGCACTCTGCGGTTAAGTGCCGCCGGATGGGTCTTGACTGCATCAGGTTTTATTTTGTTAGATAGAATTCAACGACTTTTTCAAGGTAAAACTATATCTCTAACTCGTTGGGAAAGAAAACCTTGCCACGGATGACACGGATTTTCACGGATAAGGTAAAAAGCTTTTGCTCTCGACTAATTACCACAGATGTGCAGCTTCACTGCCAATCCGTGTCAATTTTTCCATTTAAGGTAAGTTTCCACAAAGTCAGTGTTCATCCGTGCAATCCGTGGCAAAGTATTTTGTTGTTAGATAGAATTCACATTGGCATCCAGATAATCTATGACCCAACTTAAAAAAGGCGACATCTTCCCTGACATCCTCATCGAATCAATGGCAGCAGAAGGAAAGTGTATTTCCAAAAAAGACGGCCAGGTAATTTTCATTTCGGGCGGCGCACCCGGTGATATCGTAGACATTGAACTGACTAAAATAAAAAGTTCGTTCCTGGAAGGCCGCGTTACAACAATCAAACAACTCTCACCAAACAGAACTACTCCTTTTTGTACGCACTTTGGATTGTGCGGTGGGTGTTCGTGGCAACACATTAACTACAGCACACAACTTATTTATAAACAACAACAGGTCATTGACAATCTCGAACGTATAGGAGGTCTTCAATTACCTGCAATGAAACCTATTCTTGGCTCTGCCCGCGAAAGACACTACCGCAATAAGCTTGACTATACTTTTTCTTCCAATCGCTGGCTGACCAAAGAAGAAATGACGGAAGGAAAAACATTTGGCAATGCAGGTCTGGGGTATCATTTGCCACGGATGTACGACAAAGTCTTTGATGTGGCAGAATGCTATCTTCAGCCATCACCTTCCAATGATATTCGCTTAATGGTAAAAGAAGTAGCATTACGCGAAGAGATTCCATTTTTTGATTTGCGAAAACAAATCGGATTTCTCCGGACACTTACCATCCGCACGGCCATTACAGGAGAAGTCATGATCATCCTCCAGGTAACGTATGATAAAATGGAGTGGACAGAAAAAATCCTCAACGCCCTGGCGGAAAAATTTCCTCAGATTACTTCTATCAACTATATCATCAACGGAAAAAAGAATGACACGTTTGCCGATCTGAATGTAGTTTGCTGGAAAGGTAATCCATACATTACTGAAACGATGCCCAGGCCGGACGGTAGCGGAACCTTACAATTTCGCGTGGGACCAAAATCATTTTACCAAACCAATTCCGATCAGGCATTTGAACTTTATAAAATTGCCTGGCAGATGGCTGATCTCAAAGGTGATGAATTAGTCTATGATTTATACACCGGCACTGGTACGATTGCAAATTTTATAGCAGCGGGGGCAAAAAAAGTAGTGGGACTCGAGTATGTTGCTGCTGCCATTGACGATGCAAAAGTAAATTCAACTATCAATAACATCAGCAATACGGATTTCTATGCGGGTGATATCAAAGATTTGCTGGATGAATCATTTCTTAAAACTCACGGTCACCCGGATGTAATTATCACTGATCCACCCCGTTCAGGGATGCACGAAGATGTATGTAAAATGCTTCTCAAAGCAGCGCCTAAACGTATTGTCTATGTAAGCTGCAACCCTGCAACACAGGCAAGAGATTTAAAGATTTTATCAGAACTCTATGATATTACCGATGTGCAACCGGTGGATATGTTTCCGCATACGGTGCATGTGGAGAATGTGGTGAGGTTGGAAAGGAGGAATTAGTTGGTGGTTGGTACCTGGTAGTTGGTGATTCGCTCTTAGCTGAAAAATTTCTCAACTAACCGAAATCCACCAACTACGAGTTACCAACAACCAGTTACCTCCAATTTATACGGCAACCTCCTCCGTCACAATCTCCAACCCTGCGTTCACCATCGCTCCAAACCCGCCGTACACATTTGTAAGATTTGTGAACCCTTCACGTTGCATCAATGAGATGGCGGTCATTGAGCGATATCCTCCTCCGCAATGAACAACATAAGATTTATCTCTATCAAGGTTTTCAAGGTTTGATGGCATGTCTCCTAACGGAACAAACTGTGCGTCTTTAAGATGACTTATCGCCCACTCACCTGGCTTGCGAACATCTAATACCTCCACTCCTGATTTTATTGCTGACTTCATTTCTTCCGCACTGATCGAGCGCACCGTACTTAACTCCTCGTCCCAGGCTTTAATACCACCGGCGAGATATCCGGCTATTTTTTCATATCCAACCCGCGCCAGGCGTAAAATTGATTCACGTTCTTTTCCCTGTTCAGTAACCAGAACAAGTTGTTGTTGAATATCCAATAACGTCCCAACCCAGACTGCGAACTGTCCATTCAGACCAATATTAACCGAGCCCGTTATAAATCCTTTCTCAAACTCATCAGCATTGCGAACATCTAATATAATTGCTCCTCTTTTTACTTCAGATTTAAATTGACTAAGTGAAAGTGGTTTCGTGTTCTCTGCAATAACCTGGTCAATGGGATCATATCCATTCTTATTGATGCGCGCATCTTCAAAAAAGTAGGCAGGTGGCGGAAGAATTCCATCCGTCAATTGCGTGATGAACTCTTCCTTCGCTTGATCTTTAAGTGCGTAATTCAATTTCTTCTGCTCACCTATTGTCGAAAATGTCTCCTTACCAATATTTTTTCCACAAGCTGACCCAGGACCATGTGCAGGATAAACAATCGTTTCATCGCGCAATGTCTTAATTTTTGTATTCAATGAATCGTATAGCATTCCCGCCAGTTCTTCCTGACTTATAATACCATCAAGCAAATCAGGACGACCTACATCACCAACAAAGAGCGTATCACCAGTAAACACAGCATGTTCTTTTCCATTCTCATCAAATAATAAATAACAGGAAGATTCAGGTGTATGTCCGGGAGTATGCAGGACACGAAAGGTTACTTTGCCAAGCTTGAATTCCTGACCGTCTGTTGCATTGATAACTTCATATTTTGTATTGGCCATTGGGCCATAAATAATAGGAGCATTCACTTTCCTGGCGAGATCAATATGACCTGAAACAAAGTCAGCATGAAAATGCGTTTCAAAAACATATTTGATTGTTGCTCCCTGTTCCCTGGCGAGCTGGATGTAGGGCTCCGTCTCCCGTAGCGGGTCGATGATTGCCGCTTCACCATCAGATTCAATATAATAGGCTGCTTCAGCAAGACAATTTGTATAAAGCTGTTCGATGTACATTTCCTGGGATTTAAGCTTATAACTACGGTAAGTTGTAAAAAATTCCCCACTTACTATTAAATGGATCATATAACTTTGTGGCATGGTCAGGGCTCTCTTCATCTTCTTTTTTCTTACCATCACGATTCCGCTACTAGCTGTTGACTATCAACGGTTTGAGGAAAACGGAAAATTCGGACTTAAAGACACAAACGGAGCAATCGTGCTTCCCGCCGCTTTTGATGCGCTTGGCTGGTCGGATGGAAATTTTTCGGTGATCGGACAGATTACTGGTTATCGGCAGCATAATAAGTGGGGACTATTAAATCTTAAAAAGGAGTTTATTACCAAAGCTGAATTTTTCAGTCTCACATGGCCTGGTGGCGACAGGGTAATTGTGAGTAAACTAATTAATCCGTACAGCATAAAATTTGGTTTCCTTGATCTTCAAGGAAAATTAATTGTTCCTTTTATCTACGATGCAATTGATCCAAACAATTTGCGTGCAATCGTAATGATAAAAAACGGTGTGCGGTACGAATATGGATTGATTGATCTTAACAATCGCTCCGTCATCCCTGTTCGTTACAAAAAAATTACTCCGATTGGTTCATTACGGTATGCTGTCCAGAATTTTTCAGACAAGACAGCGCTCTGCAATGAAGAGGGAAAGTGGGTCACAGATTTTATCATCGATAATATTTCCGAATTCCATCATGACCTGGCCGTCATTTATCAAGGCTGGAAACAAGGCATCATTGACAGAAACGGAGAAAATAAAATTCAACCGACGTACCGGTCCATACACATTATTGCACCGGGCCAACTAACGGTTCGCAAAGCCGATGAATGGAAACTATTGGATGCGTCATTTAAGGAAGTTCAGCAAACTGAAGCCGACGAACTTTTCTTTAATGATACCAACCTCTACCGGATTGAAGTAGATGGGAAAAGTGGATTAGTAAATGAGAAGTTTGAAATGGTATGGCCTCTTGATTATGATTACATCGGAGCAGTTGAAAACAAACAGGCTGTTGTAAAAAAGAATAAAAAATTTGGCCTCCTGAGACTAGATCAAACCATTGTTCTTCCTATAGAATTTGATTCACTGTGCGTGCAGAAGAATTTCATAAGAACAATGCGGCGCACCGGAGGAAAATCTACCTGGGACTTATATGACACGTTTGGAATTAGGAAGGCAAGTACCTCATATGAATTCATTGATCAATACAAGGGAAAATTCTTTCCCGTAAAAAATCGTGGATACGTTGGCGGCGTAGACCGTTACGGCAAGGAACGGATAGCGTGTGTTTACGATTCACTGCTGGAGATGAACGATTCACTCGTAAAAGTAAAATTCAAAGGCCATTATGGAATCATTACAGTGGATGATCAATGGCGACTGCCTCCACAACGAAATTCAATCAAGCTTCTTTCCGATAATCATTATCTTGAAAAACAGGATAGTCTTATTTTTTTAAAAGACATCTCCGGCAATACATTATACTTCACCGAACATCCCATCACTATTTTTAAAGATCACCTTGAAGAACTTCTTCCGGATGGGACTGAAAAAGAAATCAATTTTCAGGGACAAATCATCAGCCGTAAAGAACCTATACAATCAATCCCATTTCAAGCTGAACAAAGATTTAAGGAGTCGGAGGGTCTTATCGGAATACAACGCGATGGAAAATTCGGTTTTGTAGATAGTCGCGGAAGATTGAGGATCGCAAATCGCTATGAAGACATTGGTGAATTTCATGATGGCCTTGCTCCTATCAAGCTCCTCGGTAAATGGGGATACATTAATAAGGCAGATCAAATTGTAATTCAACCTACGTACGAGGTTTGCAAAAATTTTAATCAGCATGTTGCTCAGGTTTCCCGAAAAGAAAAATATGGGCTGATCAATACTTCAGGAAAAGAATTTCTCGAATTGCAATATGATTCCATAGGCGTGTTACCTGACGGAAATTTTCTGTTAGTCAGAAACAACCTTAAAGGAATGGCGGACCGGACAGGGCGCGTTCTTATTGAACCACGTTTTGATTCCCTTGAATCTCTCGCACTCGGAGTAATCGTAAGTCGGCAAAAATTACTGGGATTACTTACACATGATGGCGTGAGCGTACTTCCTATCCAATACAGTGTGCTGATTTATATTCCTAAGAAAAATAGTTTCCTTATAAAAAAAGAATCGCTATGGGAAACAATTGATGTTAGCTCTCTGTAAATTTTATTTTATAATGAAAGTCCTGCCGGTATAACCTACACCCTCCAGGTGCAGTTTGTCATTAATGACCCGGATACCAACTTCGTATTGACCCTTTTCCAATCCTTCTTTCGTAAAAAGCGAAACAAACCCGCTCATGTCAAGGTTCTGAGGGCTATTGAAATATGAAGTAACATCCGGGCGAAGTACAAGGTCCGCCGAGGATTGATAAATTTTATTATCTGACTTCAGAATGATTTCGATCCTATTGTAATAGCTCGCCTGTCCATGAATAAAGGCCCATCCGTTTATTTCAATCTTATCCCTGGTATCGTCAAGGACTTCTATTCGACACATTACATTAGCAACTTCAGAATTTATTTTTGGTTCGGAAATGTCAGGAAGACCAACATTTATGTTGCCAACATAACGATACATACCTCCCACATCTCCATTGGCTGGATTGGAATAGATAGCAACTTTATAATTTCCCGGTTTCAAATCATCTGTAAAATAAGTTTCTGTTAACCTTAGCTCCTGAGATTCTCCCGGTTTTGATTTATTTATTGACCTTACGGTCGAAATGAAAGACTTATCTTCTTCCGATTTCAAAAGGATAGAAAGTCCGTTTTTGCTGATGAGAGTATCCCCTTGAATAATCATTTTAAGAAAAATATTCTGAACCGATCGTTCCAGCCGCTGAATCTTTACAGGCCACTCTACTTCCATATCATTTGGAGAAAAGGAAAATGGCTTAAATGTTTGCCGCAGCTTCAAAACTTCCGGGACTCCATTATTAACAGCCGAAAATGCTTGATCCGTTTCCATCTCTTTAGAAAAGAAAACCATATAACCATTAATCTGACCACCTGAAATCAACCCGGACTGATAGTCCATCATAAATCGGGGCGCGAATTCAGGAGTTGTTATGTAAAGGGCTTTCTTATCCAGTAGCCCATGATCAATGGTTAGCTTAAGTTCTCTTGTATAATCTTTAATGGCTTTATTATCCAGTCGGGCAGCATAACCAAGTGTAATTGGCTTTCCATAATCAGCAGCGAGGTAACAAAAATATCGGTAGTCAGCAGGTTCGAGATAATCTGATTCAAATGGCGGATAAAAAATAAACCGGTCCATCCTACTGAAAACAGGTCTCCACCGCGCCTCATCCAGGGGAGGATGATAGGAACTATAATTTGCTATGTACTCCGTGCCTAATAATGACTTGTAATCATACAATTGAGCCATGAAGACAATTACCAGCAGGACAAAAACAACAACAGTTCTTTTGATGGCACGAGCTACAAGAAGAATTGCAAAAAACAATAAGAGGTAATAAGCAACCCAAAAATAGCGTGCACTGGCTCTGAAGACATCCGCGATCTTCGATAGTTTATGTGGTACTGGAATCGTTAGTAAAACTTTATCATTAATTGTAATTACGTTGGTAATTGCAAAAAGACTAATGATTACAACAAACAACAACAAAGGAATTAACCACATCCAACTTTTATCAG
>JANYDR010000282.1 GCA_025363495.1 Cyclobacteriaceae bacterium
TCTGAGATTATTAATAAAGTAAAAGGAGTTAATAGGGTAGTATATGATATCAGTTCAAAGCCACCCGCTACGATAGAATGGGAATAAAATCAGCTAATGGATTCATGATTTATAGTTTACCATATCACCGGTGTTTAGGGTTGGCGATTACTTTTGTCTTGTTACTTTTTTTTCAAGTATCGGAAGGGCAAGACTTTAAACGCCAATACAAAAACGCCAAAGATTTCTTTAACAGTGGCAAGAACAATCTCGCGATGGAAGCATTCAATCCATTGCTGATTTACGACAAGAGCAATCCTTATGCTGAATATGCTTCTTTTTATTATGCAATGGCGGCAATGCGGCAAAATTATTTGGCTGTTGCAAAGGATATGCTACTCAATATCCGTAAGCAATATCCCCAGTGGGACCAGATGAACGAGGTGAATTACTGGCTCGCTAAGATTTATTTTGATCAGCGTGAATATTTTCAGGCAATGCAAATCCTGAAAGCAGTCAAGCAGGAGGATTTTATAGAATCTCAGGAAATCTCAAGAATGAAACGTTTCTATCTGGCGCAAATGACTGATCCTGAAATCTTGACAATGATGTGGGAAGAACACCCTCTTGACGCGGAGGTTGGCAGGTCCTTGGCGAAAGCGATTAGCAGGCAACCATTGCTCCAACAGGATCGTGTTATGATGGATTCTGCTATCAGTTTCTTTAAGTTTCCAAAGGAACAATTCGTTAGTTCATCTTCGGCACCGGCACCAGTTTTTAAGAACAAGTATACTGTCTCTGTATTGTTTCCATTTCTGGCGAGTACCCTTGATCCTTCACCTGGTAAAAAACAGAATCAGATAATGCTTGATTTATATGAAGGAATGCGGATGGCAAATGATTCACTCCGTAACCAGGGAGTTAACATCGATTTGCTTGCCTATGATACTGACCGTAGCCAGGCTGCCGTAAACAAGCTACTGGAAACGGAAGAATTGAAAAACGCAGATTTGATTGTTGGACCGTTATTCAAAGATGAAGCTATCCCTGTATTACAATTCTCTGAAAAGTATAAGACTAACATGATTAATCCAGTGCAGAATAATTCAGACTTTGTTGGACAGAATCCTTATGCTTTGTTGTTTATGTCTTCTCTGGAGACAATTGGAGCAAAGTCGGCAGAGTTACTAGCCAGTAGAATCAAAAATAAAAATTGTATGGTGGTCTATGGTGACAAACCAAAAGATTCCGTGGAGGCGATCAATTTCTCACGACGGGCCAGAGAGCTTGGCTTAAAAATAGTGTGGGAAGAAGAATTCCATAAAGAAACAGCAGCGAGAATTATCAATATTCTTGCGACCCCAACAGAGTTTGATGAACTAAAAAACCCCATTCAATTTAAAATGAAACTAGATAGTATCGGGAGTGTTTTTGTGGCCTCCGATGATCCATTGATCTATACCAAAGTAATAAGCAGTGTGGAGACACGGGGTGATTCAGTTGTAATTGTAGGATCAGAAAGCTGGCTCGATAATAGTTCAGTTGATCTAACGAAGTTTGAAAGACTGCATGTTATGTTCGCGGCACCAACGTATACATCCTTCACACAACCATCTTTTATTGATTTCAGAAAGAAATTTATCAAAACTCACGGTGCCTTTCCACAAGAGTATATCAATTACTCCAAGCTTGGTTACGATTTCATGATGTTTGCGGGTCAAGCTTTGAAAAAATATGGTACTTACTTTCAGGATGGTCTTTTAAAAGATGGAATTTTTCCTGGCTGGCTTTCAAAGGGATACCGCCTTTCCCCCAATCGTGACAACCAGGAGTTACCTTTTATTTATTTTCGCCTGGGCGAACTCACCGCAGTGGAATAATAATTATGACGGCCGACCTCCTTATAGTTAATATCAAAGGTCTTGTTCAGGTTCGTAAATCTACTCCTCATTTTCTCGCGGGGCTTGAGATGTCTCAGCTTCCAATAGTAGAAAATGCCTTTCTTCGTATTGATGGGGAAAAAATAACCGCCTTTGGTAAAATGACGGAGCTTCCTGTAGTCGAGGCTAGAGAAACTATTGATGCAACGGGAAGCTATGTATTTCCAAGTTTTGTTGATAGTCATACACATATCGTTTTTGCTGCTTATCGTGAAGAGGAGTTTGTAATGAAGATAAAAGGAGCCACCTACGAGCAAATTGCAGCAAATGGTGGTGGTATTCTTAATTCCGCAAAGAAGCTACAGGCAATTTCGGAAGACGAGCTTTTTGAAAGATCATTACCCCGTGCGATCGAGATTATAAAAACCGGAACCGGTGCCGTAGAAATCAAGAGCGGCTATGGATTAACCGTAAAAGATGAATTGAAGATGTTGCGTGTTGCAAAACGCATAGGACGAGAGACTCCACTGGCTGTTAAAACTACCTTCCTGGGTGCTCATGCTGTCCCTAAAGACATGAGCAAAGCCGACTATATTAAGCTTGTGATGGAAGAAATGATTCCGGCAGTGGCGGCGGAAAGGCTGGCCGATTATATTGATGTCTTCTGCGAGCAAGGATTTTTCTCTCAGGAGGAGACAGAGAAGATTGTTGAAAGAGGGAAGGAGTTTGGGATGAGGCCTCGTATACATGCAAACCAGCTTCATCGTTCAGGTGGAGTTCAGGCAGGTGTAAATACCGGTGCTATTAGTGTTGACCATCTCGAAAACATCGGCGATGAAGAGATTGAAATATTGAAAGGAACATCAACAATGCCAACGGCGTTGCCGGGTGCAGCGTTTTTTTTGAACCTGCCTTTTCCACCAGCCAGAAAAATCATTGATGCGGGACTTCCATTCGCCATTGCTACTGATTATAATCCCGGCAGCGCCCCGAGTGGAAATATGCCGTTGATGGTTTCATATGCCTGCATAAAAATGAAAATGACTCCGGAAGAAGCGATCAATGCTTCTACTATTAATACGGCGTATGCACTTGATTTATTGGATTCGCATGGCAGTATTTCCGTCGGCAAAATAGCAAGTGTGTTTATAACCAAGCCAATGCCTTCAATAGCGTTTCTTCCGTATAGTTTTGGAAGTAATCCAGTGGCTAAAGTTATCTTGAAGGGGAAAATTGTATTTTAGATCGGTAACTAAAATATATTTGAACCACATAGGAACATAGAAAACATAGTTGATCAGTGAAGTGAATTCTATGTGTATTATGTTCCTATGTGTTACCAAGTGAATTCAAAGAAAATTATTCATTTTGCCTTTTCATTAAGAAGCTCGAATTCATAAAAATTCTTAGGCAACCTGTACAACGCCAACAGTAATACTATAGCTGAAATTAATAGCAATGGTATACTAAACAGAATTAAGATGATCAGCGCGATAAATGATAAAAATATAGTTCCCGAAAGCTCCTCTAACCCATTATTCTTTCGCAGTAACGCACTGTAACCAAGGAGGAAAATTGAAAACCCGAATAAAACGATCGCCAGCAACTGATAAATATGTAGTTGTCGCGGAAAATTGCGGGTAAGGAGAATCAATTCCGGAAGGCATAAAGCCAACATTGAAAGAAAAAAGTAAAATATCCGTTTGCTCATCGGAAGGGGGAGATTTCTCATCATGCTGAATATATGATTCTCAAAGAGAATGAACTGAGATGTGAAAACCAGGTTGGTGGCGAAGGCTACGAGTGAACCCATTGCCAATAAACGATAATCATAATCGTCATAACGATATAGCTGACAAACGGCAAAGATCATAACGCATGCAAATATTTTGATGGTTACTAACATTCCGGGTTGACTTCGCGCGAGCCACTCAGTAAAGAATTGAGTAAATGATTTTTGGAAATTCTTATCGCTCCAGTCCTTGAGGAATGAAACACGGGCTTCTACATGAGTAAATTCTATTTGGCGATACAATAAATATGTGATCACTGAAAGCTGGATTAAAATCACAGCGATCAGGGATATGACTGAACTAATTATATTGTTTTTCACAGCAGTCGCTATTAGGAAACTTCCATAGGCAATGGCTGGGAGAAATTGATTGAATGCTACTCTCAGAGCGCTTAACAGTTGTGTGGAAATTGGCAGTAATGACAATCCGTGAATGAAATTCATTTCTTTTGTCTTACAAACCTGATCGTTGAAACTGCAAATTTTAAATCCATAGAGACTCCAGAGAACAGTGGGGACCAAAGTCCACACAGGTGAGCTCGTAATGAATGCGGCAATTGCCTTATGTTCAGTATCTCTCATGAACCCGAAAGCAACGCCAATAATTATCAGAAAGAACATAGCGTTCAGCCTATAGAATTCCCTGACGAAAGTTCGTTGCAGAACATTATTGAGTTCACTCATAGCTTCTCAATGGATTTATTGCGAATCATATATGTGTTCTGTAATGGGAGGGAAGATGTATCCATGGATTGATGAGATGAGAGAAGAAAAGTCACCGATGGATCTTTCAGTTTTTCGTTAATAAGTTTCATCAGTATTCCGCGTGCCGATTCGTCCAGTGTTACCAGGGGCTCATCAAGTATAATCAGTTTTGGATTGCCGAGTAATCCAAGCACAAGGGACAGTTTCTTTAACATACCGCTGGAGTACGTTCCACACGGTTTTGTAAAGTATTGATCAACTCCAAGTTTATGACAGTATTGATCTTGCTGGTCAACAGAGGCACCTTTTGTTTTCCCGACAAACCTAACGAGATCTTTCGAGGTTAGAAATTCCGGAAAAAGAGGTTCAGCCTCGCTGTAATTCACAAGTCTTCGAAAATTGATTGGCTCTTTCTTTAAACTTACATCATCAAGAATAATGTCTCCCTGGAAGGGAAGTATTCCAGCGAGTGATTTAAACAATGAGGTTTTGCCGGAGCCATTTTCACCCTTTAACCAACTAACACCTGGCGTGATGATCAAGTCATTAATTGAAAGAATGTGATTGGACTGATAACTTTTAGAAAATTGTTTAATGTGGAGCATCAGATCGATCGTGTAACCTTAACAGAGAACGTAATTTCAGCTTTAAGAGATGAAGCTACGGAGCAATATTTTTCCAGCGCCAGCGCAGCCGTCTTTTGAAGTTCTTCTTCATTTATGTCGGGCGAGGTAATATTGTATTGACAATGAATTTTAGTGAAGTACCGTGGAGGCTCATGCTGACGGATACCCTCGGTGTCGATCGAGAATTTCTCTATTGATTTTTTTCGCTTCATCAGAATACCCACAATATCAACGGCTGCACATGCACTTAGCGCTGATAATACCAGCTCCACTGGA
>JANYDR010000292.1 GCA_025363495.1 Cyclobacteriaceae bacterium
TGAGGCACGGGTTTGCCTGGTGCAAGGTGTATCTTATAAAAATAACAATGGGTCTCACTTTCGTGGACGCGATATCTCCTTTATGGGAGGAAGCTTTGATGATTACTTTTCTTCCGGTTGGGTTGGTCGCTATCTGCAACAGGAATTTGCTCCTAAAGTTTACCCAAAAGATTTTCCCAATCCGCAAATGCTGGATCCATTGGCCATTGAAATGGGAAGTGATGTGTCACTTATTTTTCATCAGGAAGGAAATATTCCCACCTCAATCTCACTGAATGATCCTGAGTCGTTTGCAAGGCTGGTAGATACTTTAGAAGGTTTTCAGGATCAAGGAATCGATCCGCGCGGCAAACCACCAGCAGCTCTTGACAATTCTCCCTATGGAAAGGAACTGAATTGGATATTAGGTCTTGAAGATAAATCCGAGAATTATGCTGACAGACTCTATGATGTTTACAAGCGCTCATCTCTTTCTACCGTTACGTATCCTGAGACATATCCATTCAATGCCCCAAAGGGAAGTCTTCATAATGGACTTTCTCCACAGCTACAACTTGTAGCAAGACTTATGGATGGTGGTGGTGCCGGGCAGGGTTTAAAAACAAAAGTGTACCTGGTAAAGATCGGCGGGTTTGACACACATGCCGAACAAGTGGAATCATACGATCCGACGATGGGATCTCATGCCGCATTGATGTATCACATTTCGTCTGCAATGAAGGCCTTTCAGGATGATTTAAGAGCGCGCGGATTGGAAGATCGAGTATTAACTGTTACTACATCCGAGTTTGGAAGGAGAATTCATTCCAATGGAAGCTACGGCACAGATCATGGTACCGGCGGCCCTATGTTTATTTTTGGAAAGGGCGTTCAACCAGGTGTTGTTGGGAAAGTACCTGATCTCACAAAAGATAATGTGGAGATGCAATTTGATTATCGTCAGGTGTATGCTAATCTTTTAAGGGACTGGATGCTGGTTGACGAAACGGTTATCAACAACGATATTTTCTTTAAGAATTTCCTCAGCGGCCCTAAGGAGGAAGGCGCAGGTAACTATCAGCCACTCCCGCTTGCTACTCAGGTTATATCAGGCGTATCAGAATCATTTATTGCCGACAGATTTACATTGCTGGACTGCTATCCAAATCCAGCCAAAGGATCATCTACTTTTGGATTCAGGATAAATTCAACACGCCAGGTGGCCTTGTCTCTGCTGGACAATTCCGGTCGCGTTATAAAATCCATTCTTGATGAAGAACGAGATGCCGGAGAACATTGGGTCAAAACTGATCTCTCGGATGTCAAGCCCGGACTTTATCTTTATCATATCAAGTCAGGGATTTTAAAAGAAACGAAAAAAATCGTAATCATTCATTGATATGATCCGAACCTCTACCCTACTTCTTGCATTGCTTATTGCGGTTAACCTTCACGCTCAGAATAAACGCAAGCCCGCCTTCAAAAATCAAAGTACAAAAACCAAAAAACAGGATGAGTTCCTGCAAAAGCAATGGTGGATAGGCTTGAAAGGTGGACTCAACCTAACCAAAGCACTTCCGGGACAACGGTATACGGTGCTTACCGGCACAACGGATTATCCAAATGCGCAACTTGATAAATCATACGATTCATTTAACAAAGCCGGCAGTCAGGCAACTCTTGAAGTTACGTTTTACTACAAGGGTTTCTCCTTTAGCTTCCAGCCTACGTATAGGCATTCCCGGTTTACTTATTCCAATCAATTTGAGTGGGTTGATACTGAGAATTCAAACAATCACCTTCTCTTAAATTACAAACAGGAGAACAAAGTTGATTATATCGATCTTCCACTGATTGTTAAATATGATCTTACCAGAACTAAGCTAAGGCCATACGTTCAGGCCGGTGTGTTTTATTCTCTTTTAGTCAATGCGACAAAGTCTGTGACTGTGGAAGGAACTGACTTTGCTTCCGGCGGCACCAATCAATTTTCAAATGAACCTCTTATTGTAGGTGCAAAGGATTTATTTCACAGCAGCTATTGGGGTGTGCTTGCCGGTGGAGGTGTACAATACAATCTGGGTAATGTGCGATTGGTGCTGGATGCCACCTATCGTATTGGAATGAGCAATGTAACAAATACGACTAACCGGTACTCCAACGATCGGTTAACCGGTATTGGCGATGCAATGGATGATATGAAGCTGAACAACATTGTTATTTCAGCAGGCTGCCTTTTCC
>JANYDR010000303.1 GCA_025363495.1 Cyclobacteriaceae bacterium
CAGGTCACGGTAGCAAGACCAGTTTTTAATACAAATTACGAAACAGTTCTTTTCAACTTTGCTGATCGTGAATGGGAGTTTGAATACATCGAATCTCAACCACTGGAGTACAATGACAATGCCTATATCAATAACCTGACATCGATGCTTGCATTTTACGCTTACATCATTCTTGGAATGGATGCCGATTCATTTAGCGAAAAAGGAGGCGACCCTTATTTTCAAAAGGCATTCACCGTAGTAAACAACTCACAGTCGTCGAATCGTCCTGGCTGGGAATCGATCGGAAGTAATCGCAACCGCTACAATCTGATTACGGATATTAATAATCCCCAGATGGCTGAACTTCGTAAAAACTCTTACAAATATCACCGTTTGGCGCTCGATGTTTTTGATAAGACACCTGATGACAGCAGGCAAACGATTTTAACTGTACTAAAGAATATCAGAACTGTCTGGCAGATTTATCCAAACTCGATATTTGTCATCACATTTTTCGATTCGAAAGCCAATGAGCTGGTCAATATTTTTTCAGAGGGCAACCTGAACGTCCGGCGCGAGGTCTACGATGTCCTTTCCGCAGTTGACCCCAAGCGGAACATCTATCAAAAGATTATCGCTGCAAATTAAATTCCATTGCTAATTTTGGTCATATATGCTTACGCAGCTGACCATAAAGAACTACGCACTGATCCGTCATTTGGAGATGCATCCCTCTTCCCAGCTCACAGTGATCACGGGGGAAACGGGTGCCGGAAAATCCATTATGCTGGGCGCTATCAGCCTTTTGCTTGGCCAACGGGCAGACACAAAAGTTTTGTGGGATGAAAACGAGAAGTGCATAACAGAGGGAAGCTTTGACATTAAACCTTATAAGCTCAAACGCCTTTTTGAAGAACAAGACCTGGATTACAATGACCAGACTGTCATTCGTCGTGAAATAAGTCCCGGCGGTAAAAGTCGCGCCTTTATTAACGACACTCCCGTGACCCTGGAGGTCATGCGCAAAATCGGAGGTCGTTTAATGGACGTCCATTCCCAGCATGAAACACTTGAGTTGGGGAGTCACAGGTTTCAATTGTCCCTGATTGATAGCTATGCAGGGAATGCCTCACTCCTTTCGGAATATCAGGATGCCTGGAAAGATTTCTTAAAATCCAAAAAGCATTATGACGAACTGCTGTCAGAGTCCGGAAGATTAAAAACAGAATATGATTTTATAAAATTTCAACTGGACGAACTTCAAAAAGCATCGTTCCGCGAAAATGAACAAGGGGAGTTAGAATCCAGTCTCAAGATCAACGAACATGGTGAAGATATTAAGACTCGATTAAATCAATTGCTAGCAATGCTTGGTCAGTCAGATGCGTCGGTGCAATCCGTTCTATCGCAGGCAATAGTTTTGCTTCAACCACTAAAAAGTTATTCCCCTCAATACGAACAATTATCAAAACGACTTGATAGTTTGCTCATCGAACTCAAAGACATACTTGATGAGGCAGAACGGGAAGAGGAGCAAATTGAGTTCGATCCCAAAAAGGCGAAAGAGATTCAAGGACGACTGGACCTGCTTTATAGCCTTATGCAAAAGCACCGTCTCCATGATGTGAAGGGACTACTAGCCTATCAGGAATCATTGGAGGTACAGGCACAGAAGACAATCAATCTGGATGATGATCTCTCCAGGTCTAAACGGGAATTTGATCAAAGCAAAAACCTCGTTGATAACCTTGCTGGTAAACTCAGTACTTCCCGTGAAAAAGTTTTTTCTCCATTGGCAAAGCAATTAGTTAAACTGCTGCGGGACCTTGGTATTGGAGAAGCTGTTCTTCAGATCGAATCAAAAAAGATTGAGCCGGGACTATCGGGTGCAGATCAGGTGGAAATATTGTTCAGTGCAAATAAAGGCATACCTCCACGATCGCTGGAAGAGGTTGCCTCCGGAGGTGAATTTTCCCGGCTCATGTTTTGCGTAAAGTACGTAATGGCTGAGAAGACAGCATTACCAACTCTTGTGCTGGATGAGATTGATACAGGAGTATCCGGGGAGATTGCTATGCAGTTGGGAAAGATGATGAAGACGATGGCTCAAAAACATCAGCTGATTACGATAAGTCATCTTCCACAGATTGCAGCGAAGGGAGACCAGCATTTTCTTGTTTATAAAGATAATTCCAGTAAAAAGACCTTCAGTGAAATCAAGTCGCTGACTCAAAAAGAGCGCATTGAAGAGATCGCAAAGATGATTGGTGGGGCGAACCCGTCCTCGTTAGCACGGGCAAATGCCAGGGAACTGGTTGAGGGGAACTAGTCACCAGATACCTGTAAGCGCTCCCCGGAGACAGGCAACTGGTATCTTTTCCCCCAACTAATTTGTGTACCAACCTCGTTCCCCTAACTTAGAACCCAGAACATAGACCCGGAACCATGACCGACATCCTAAAAAAAACTAAGTTTATTGGCCTTGCACTGGGTCCAATTTTATTCTGCCTTATCTTCTTCACCGTTACACCCGGAACCCTGTCAGAAAAAAGTATCATCGTACTCGCGCTTGGTGCATGGATGGTGACATGGTGGGCAACAGAAGCAATGCCAATTCCTGTAACGGCACTTCTTCCTATGGTTATTTTTCCGTTGCTGGGTGTTTCCACGGGAAGAGAAGCTGCTGCACCTTATGGAGACCCGGTTGTATTTCTATTTATGGGCGGATTCATTCTTGCTCTGGGATTGGAACGACACAATCTACACTCACGCATTGCGCTTAGCCTTATCAAGCTAACCGGAACCAGTGGCAATGGAATTATTCTCGGATTTATGCTTGCCACTGCCCTTATCAGTATGTGGATTAGTAACACGGCAACTGCCATCATGATGCTGCCAATTGCTGCGTCTGTTACTTCACTTCTCGCAAAGGAAGCCGGACAGGAAAATGATCCGCGATTTAAAAAGTTTGCTACCGGACTAATGCTCGCTATTGCCTATGCTGCCAGTATTGGAGGGATGGCTACCATCATCGGAACTCCGCCGAACGTGGTCATGGTAGGGTATATGAAGCGGTTTTACAATCTCGATGTGAGTTTTACGAGTTGGATGATCGTCGGAATACCTTTAATGTTAATGTCCCTCACAGCGTGTTACCTGATCATCACGAAAGTTCTATTCAGAAATAACCTTCCTTCTATCGAAGGATCCAAAGAATTAATTCGTCGTAAATTTTTAGAGCTGGGGAAAATCTCTAAAGAAGAAAAGATGGTATTAGGTGTATTTTCCGTTACCTGTTTCTTCTGGATATTCCGTCAAAATCTAAACGTAATTATTGGAAAGAATTTATTGGATGATACAACCATTGCAATGGCCGGCGGCGTTACAATGTTTCTCCTGCCTGTAAACCTGAAAGAACAAAAGTTTCTCCTTGATTGGAGTGATATGAAAGAACTTCCATGGGGAATTCTTTTACTATTTGGCGGTGGACTTTGCCTGGCGGATGGAATGGAAAAATCCGGACTGGTACAGCTAGTTGGAAATCACTTCTCACAGCAACAGGATATTAGTCCCGGAGTGTTAATCTTTTCTCTCACCGCTATCTCTATGGGCCTGACTGAACTGATGAGTAATGTAGCGTTGGTAACAATTTTCGTACCCGTTGTGTTTGGTGTGGCAGATGGATTTCATATTAACCCCATCTGGCTTGCGATGCCTGTGACCTTTGCAGCAAGTTGCGCTTTCATGATGCCAATTTCCACCCCGCCAAATGCTGTGCTGTTTGCAAGCGGCTATATTAAAATGAAGGACATGATTAAAACGGGATTGCTACTGAATGCATGTTGCCTGGTTATTATAACAATACTGTCGCTGACGCTAATACAGTGGGTGTTTTAAAGTAGCGCATGCGTTGAATGTTTTTATGTAATAGCTCAAAGTTTAAAGCGTAAAGCTTGTGTGCACTGCTTTTTACTTTTAGCTTTTCACTTTAAGCTTTGGAATACTCAAAATTCGCGCACCAACGAGTTAAGACGCCTGTATAGATTTGATTGATAATAGTGTTACTGGAGTGTAACCAATCAGATCACCCATGCGTCAAAGGTGAAAACAAACAATATTATGGATTCAGACGGAATAATAGTCCCGGTTTTAGGTGTTCTATTGCCTATTATCATCTCGCTAGGTGCCTTTGTCATGATCGCGTACATGCGCAAATTTGAGAACATGGAAAGGATGTCAATCATTGACAAAGGGCTGTCGCCTGATCTGTTCAAACGGGACAGGGTAGCCCCTACCACGATCAGATGGTCATTGTTACTGATCGGTGTTGGATTCGGATTTCTAATTGGATACTGGCTTGATGAAGTATTTCGTATGGAAGAAGTTGGATACTTCTCTATGTTATTCATCTTCGGTGGTTTAGGCCTTGGTTTAGCGTATCTTCTCGAAGAACGCCGAAGTAAAAATTAACCGACTTGTCGACGCTTTCAAGATGACACTTGAACACCTCCGCACTTAGAACACAGAACCTTCTAATGACCCTGCAGGAAGAAAATGAACTCATTGACCGCATTTTGTCCGGTAAGCAGGATCTGTATGCCCGGTTGGTAGATCAATACAAGAGTTATGCATTTACTATCGCACTCAAGGTATTGAACAACCGGTCAGAAGCTGAGGAAGCCGCCCAGGATGCCTTTGTAAAAGCTTTTCATTATCTCAAAGGCTTTAACAGGCAGGCAAGGTTCTCAACGTGGCTGTACAGAATTGTATTTAATACTGCCGTCAGTTATAAAAGAAAAAATAAGCAGGTACTGTCCAGCATCGAATTTCATGATCATGCGCACGAAGAAGAAAGCTCGCTTGAGAAAGATGACAAGCAAGTATTCGTATCTCAGGCAATGGAACATTTAAATGAGGCAGACCGGCTGGCCATTCAACTGTATTATATTAAAGAATTTTCCCTCGAAGAAGTCGCAGAATTGATGGGACAAAATATGAACACGCTGAAAGTACGTATCCATCGTGCCCGCCAGCGTTTGGCAGATGCGTTGAAAAGAATTTTAAAAGAAGAAGCATTAACTTTATAGTTATGGAAAAGATCACCACCGCCCAGGATGACAGGTTGCTGAACTACCTTGACGGAAAACTGGATGGAACAGAGTTACTTCAATTGAAGAAAGAACTTGAGACTTCGAAACCATTACAGGCACGATTAGAGGAATTGCGGATTATACATCGTGTGTTAGCTCATTCCGCATTGGAGACGCCATCTCTTGCCTTTACAAACAGAGTAATGCAGAATCTTTATGCAAAACCCGTCTCTTCTCCTCTATCTGCAAAGAACGGATTGCTGCTGCTGTCCGGAGTGATGGTTGCGGCCGGCATGCTTGTCGTAATGATCCAGATGGGAATTTTTGATCAGCTCACTGGACTGGTTTCACTTGACCAGGCGATTCCAGTAAAAAAATACTTC
>JANYDR010000327.1 GCA_025363495.1 Cyclobacteriaceae bacterium
CTAATCCCCGGTGGAGGCGGAACGAAAGAATATACCAAGCGTGTGAGCGATTCAATTCAGGAGGGCGATGTTGAATTGAATGCATTGCAAAATGCGTTTATGAATATTGCCACTGCCAAGGTTGCCACCTCGGCAGAAGAGGCTCGCGAAAATGGAGTTTTGAAAAAGTTGGATCGTGTCTCCATGAACAAGGACAGACAGATCACTGATGCGAAGGAAGCAGCGATCGAATTGGCAGATGCAGGATATACAATGCCCCTGCAAGCAAAAAATATTAAAGTTCAGGGACGCACAGGTCAGGCTTTATTTCTTGCGGGACTACAAGGCATGCTAATGGGGAAATATGTTTCTGAGCATGATGTAAAAGTTGCCAAGTGGGTAGCAAATATTATGTGCGGTGGTGACTTGACATCGCCTCAGGAGGTGAGTGAACAGTATCTGTTGGATTTGGAGCGCGAAGCATTTCTTTCGTTAACAGGAGAGAAGAAAACGTTGGAGAGAATACAGGCGATATTGACAGGGGGAAAGCCATTAAGAAATTGACAGTAGACGGTAGGCAAAAAGCAATAGGCAAAGTTATGTCAAGCTCAAATGTTCAAGTTTCAAACAAGAGTTTTAGAGACCTAACCGTCTATAAAAAGGCCTTTGAACTTGCTATGAGAATATTTCAACTATCTAAAGAATTTCCGAGGGAAGAGCGATACTCCTTGACAGATCAAATAAGAGGATCTTCCAGATCTGTATGTATTTGTATTTCGGAAGCTTATCGTAAAAGACTATACAAGGCATTTTTTGTGAGTAAATCCTCAGATGCAGACATGGAAAATAGTGAAACGCAAAGCTGGCTGGATTTTTCTCACGCGTGTGAGTACATAACAGAAGAGGATTACAACATTTTAACAGAGAAATCTGAAGAGGTTGGCAGGATGCTTAATCATATGGTTGAAAATCCTGAAAAGTATCTAACAACGAAGGAAAAACTTGAGGCCAGGTAGTCTCTTTGCCTATTGCAAATTGCTACTGCCTATTTAAACAGAACATGAATTAAAAACTAAAGATTATGGACGCATACATAGTAGGTGGCTATCGAACAGCAGTAGGCAAGGCAAAGAAGGGTGGATTTCGTTTTGTACGACCTGATGATCTAGCTTCGGACGTTATTAAACATTTAGTGAAATCAATCCCAGGATTGGAAAGTAAAATGGTGGATGATCTAATCGTTGGCAATGCCGTTCCGGAAGCGGAACAAGGTATGCAGATGGGACGAATGATCTCATTATTAGCTCTTGGTATTGACGTCCCTGGATTGGTAATAAATCGTTATTGTGGATCTGGTGTGGAGGCAATAGCAATTGCAAGCGCGCGTATCGCTGCAGGGCAAGCAGATATTATAATAGCGGGCGGAACGGAGTCGATGTCATTGGTACCGGTGATGGGATTCAAAACTGCATTGAACTACACCATTGCAAAAGACCACCCTACATATTATACAAGCATGGGTCTTACAGCAGAAGAAGTTTCCAAACAATATAAAGTGACTCGCGAAGAGCAGGATCAGTTTTCAGTAGAATCACATATGAAAGCCGCAGCAGCGTGGAAAGAAGGAAAATTCAAAGATGAAGTTGTGCCCATTACTGTAAAAGAAATTTATGTCGATGAGAACATGAAGAAAAAGACGCGTGAATACATTGTGGATAAGGATGAAGGTATTCGCGCTGATACAACACTGGAAGGACTTTCAAAATTGAAACCTGCATTTGCAGCAGGAGGATCAGTTACTGCAGGAAACTCTTCACAGACATCTGATGGCGCTGCATTCGTTGCTGTCATGAGTGAACGAATGGTGAAACAACTTAATTTAAAACCGATCGCGCGCATGTTGAGTTATGCCACAGCAGGTGTTGACCCCCGTATTATGGGAATCGGTCCGGTAGCTGCAATTCCAAAGGCATTGAAGATTGCAGGAAAGAAGCTTGGAGACATTGATTTGATTGAGTTGAATGAAGCATTTGCTGCGCAATCATTAGCAGTTATCAAAGAGCTTGGATTAGATCGGAGCAAATTGAATGTGAACGGTGGAGCAATCGCTGTTGGACATCCGCTTGGATCATCAGGAGCAAGATTGTCTGTTCAACTCTTCAACGAAATGAGAAGACAAAATAAGAAGTACGGAATGGTCACGGCTTGCGTAGGTGGAGGCCAAGGCGTGGCGGGGATCTATGAATTTTTGAATTAATAGGGAATTATCAATCAATAAACATTACCAATATGGCAACGGCAACAGAAAGCAAGAAGGCAATTAAAGGGGGAGAGTTTCTTATCAGAGAAACTGCCGCACATGAAATTTTTACACCCGAAGATTTCAACGAAGAGCAAAAGATGATTGCTCAGACATGTAAAGACTTTTTGAAACAGGAGATTTATCCTCGTTTAAGTGAGATCGATTCACAAAAGGATCCTAAGCTTATGCCATCACTGCTTGATAAGGCAGGCGAACTTGGTTTGCTTGGAACATCCGTACCACAGGAGCTTGGTGGTTTTGGAATGGATTTCAACACTACGATGCTGGTAGCTGAAACGTTAGGTGCAGGATATTCTTTTGCTGTGGCGATCTCGGCACACACCGGAATTGGTACGCTACCTATCTTGTATTATGGTAATGAAGCACAAAAGAAAAAATATATTCCTAACCTCGCTTCAGGAAAATGGAAAGCAGCATATTGTTTGACTGAGCCTGATTCCGGTTCTGATGCCAATAGCGGAAAGACAAAAGCGGTTCTTTCACCTGATGGAAAACATTACCTAATCAATGGACAAAAAATGTGGATCACGAATGGTGGTTTTGCTGACGTGTTCGTTGTATTTGCAAAAATTGATAATGATAAAAACCTGAGTTCATTCATTGTTGAGAAAACGTTCGGTGGAATTACCATGAATGAAGAAGAAAAGAAAATGGGTATCAAGGGATCTTCTACTCGCCAGATTTTCTTTAATGATTGTAAAGTTCCTGTTGAGAATTTATTGAGTGAGCGTGAAAACGGATTCAAGATCGCTGTTAACATTCTTAATATCGGTCGCATCAAGTTGGGCGTGGCAGCTGTTGGAGGAAGCAAGATGACAATCTCTGCAGCAACTAGGTATGCAAAGGAGCGGAAACAATTTGGTACACCCATTGCGACTTTCGGGGCGATCAAACACAAGATCGCGGAAGTCACAACAAAGATTTATGCTTCTGAATCTGCACACTATCGTGCATCTCAAAATATTGATGATGCTTATAATGGATTTGTTGCTGAGGGAATGGATTCCGCGAAAGCGAGATTAAAAGCTCTGGAAGAATTTGCTATCGAGTGTGCAATATTAAAGGTACACGGATCCGAAGTTTTAGATTTTTCTGTAGATGAAGGTGTCCAGATTTTCGGAGGAATGGGTTTTTCTGCGGAAGGACCAATGGACCGCGCTTACAGGGATGCTCGTATCAATAGGATCTTTGAAGGAACAAATGAAATCAACCGACTTCTTACTATCGACATGCTCATGAAGCGTGCAATGAAAGGATCTTTGGATCTTATGGGACCCGCAATGGCTGTTCAAAAGGAGTTGATGGGCATACCTGATTTCGGCGCGAGTGAAGACACGGCTCTTTTCGCAAAAGAGAAAAAGGCGTTGACTAACTTGAAGAAAGCAGGGCTGATGGTTTCGGGAGCTGCTGTTCAGAAATTTATGGCTAAACTTTCTGAAGAACAGGAAGTGTTAATGAACCTGGCAGATATGCT